>JASHRK010000045.1 GCA_030037405.1 Acidimicrobiales bacterium
CGCGCAGCTCCTTTCCTGTGAGCGTTATGAAGACGGTCTCGAGCGTGGTCTCGCCGACGGCGACGTCCTCGACGTCGTAACCTCCCCCCTCCGCAGCTTCTATGACGCGGGGCAGGACGCGGTCTCGCCCGGTGAGGCGAAGCTCGACTCCTCCCTCCACGATGCGCGAGCTCGTGGTGCCGTCCACGTGACTCGTCAGATGATCGGCGAGAGCGGCGAGCCGGTCGTCGTCCCCGCGGGAGAGCACCGTGACCACCGTGTCGGTGCCGATCGCCTGCTTCAGGCCGTCGGGCGTGTCGAGGGCAAGGATCTGGCCGTGGTCCATGATCGCCACGCGGTCGCAGAGGTGGTCCGCCTCCTCCATGTAGTGCGTCGTGAGGAGGATCGTCTGGCCCTCCTCGTTCAGCTGGCCGAGGATGTCCCAGAGGGCGAGCCGGCTTTGGGGATCGAGCCCGGCGGTCGGCTCGTCGAGAGCCAGCACCGCCGGCCGGTGGAAGATGGCCCGCGCGACCATGAGGCGCTGTGCCATCCCTCCTGAGAGCGCGTAGACGGAGGCCTTGCCCCACTTGGCGAGGTGGAACTGCTCGAGCAGCCTCGTGGCGGTCTCGCGGGACTCCTTGCGGGGCACTCCGAACAACAGGCCGTGGTAGTAGAGGTTCTCCCACACGGTGAGCTGGCGGTCGAGGGTGTTCTGCTGGGAGACGACGGCGATGAGCTGTTTGGCGAGGGTGGGGTGGGCGACGACGTCGACGCCGCCGATCTCGGCCGTGCCGGAGGTGGGGACGACGCGAGTGGTGAGCATCCCGGCGGTGGTCGTCTTGCCGGCCCCGTTCGGTCCGAGGAGGCCGAAGATCTCGCCCGTCCGAACGTCCAGGTTGAGCGAGTCGACGGCCCTGAACTCCGTCCCCGGGTAGACCTTCGTCAGATCTCGGGTGTGGATGACGACCTCGGCCTGCTGCAGCTGGTGTGTGCGCCCACCGATCGTCGCGGCGCGCATCAGAGACTGATCTGGTCGAAGTCCGACGGCATGGTGATGCCGGGCAGCATCTCCTCGCAGACGTCTGCTCCGAGGTGGGTCGTGACGAGCCTCAGCCCCGGGTTGCGCTGCGCGAGCTCGCGCACCGAGGCGACGTCCATGTGAGTGGCTTGGCGGTGGGAGCCGTTGCACTCGACGACGAGCGACTCGCAGGCCCCGGCCAGCTCGTCGAGGCCTTCGCACGGGCGTGTGTCCCCGGAGTAGCCGATCCGCCTTCCGCCGAGCTCGAAGATGTAGCCGAAGCAACGAAGCTGCGGCGCGTGCGCGACCTCGACGGCGCGGAAGGCGAGATTGCCGGCACTTTGAAGGCTCTCGTCGACCTCGACGTATCGGAGGTCGAGCCTCTCGTGCGCCGTCGAGGTGATGTCGTCCACGGCCGCGAGGCTCATCATCGCCGCCAGGAACTCCTGCACGCCCGGTGGCCCCACGACATGGACCGGCCTGGCCGGGTCTCGGCCGCTCGTCGCCATCTCGAGCAAGAGGAAGGGCCAACCGAAGGTGTGGTCAGGATGGAAGTGCGAGATCACGATGCCGTCCAGCATGGCGGCGTCGAATCCCGCCCGGCGGAGGTTGGGCAGCGCCGTCGGGGACGGCTCGACGAGCCACGTGAGCTCGGTGCCGCACTCGACGACGAAGCTGTTCCAGTACCTCTCTCCCGGTGTCAGGAAGTTGCCGGTCCCAAGAAACGTCGCCCGTGCCTCAACCATGGGGGCTCACCCTAGCGAGAACCGTGGGGGTGGCTCTGAACTGAGAGGAGCGCCGCCTCGGGGCGAGCCTCAGGGGCCTCAGGTGCTGAGGGAAGCGTGAGCGAGGGGCTTTCCCGAGGCCGCTTCGAGGCGTGCGCCGGTCACCATCCGGGCGGGCACCGGGAGTGGGGCGGCCCAGCCTCCGTACCCGTCGAGGATCATGAAGCTCCCCACACTCATCCTGGAGCCTCCCCGCATCGTGACGATGCAGCTCACCCGGCCCGACCAGCTGCCGTAGTCGACGGTCATGAACAACCAGGCCGGGTGGCCTGACTCGACGACGACGTTCCCGACGTCGTGCCCGTCGGATGCCAGCTCGGCCGAACGCATCGCGACCGCGCCTGATCTGGAGGGGCCCGTCCCGGAGACGAGCATCCCGATGCCAACCCCGGCGAGGAGGGCGAGAGCGGCAGCGGTGGCCGCGAGCACTGTCCGCACTCGGCGTCCGTCTCGACGGTTGCGCGCTGCCCGTGACCGCAGGCTCTGCTCGTGCCGTTCCAGCAGGCGTACCTCGAATCCTGGCGGCGGGTCGGCCTCGGGAGCGAGCCTGAAGAGCAGGTCGGTCGCACGCACCATGGCCTCTGCTTCGGCCGAGCACGCCGAGCAGTTGCTCAGGTGGTCGATGACGATCTCGCGACCTGGTCCTGAGAGGACGCCCAGAGCGAACTCGGGAAGCTCGTCCCGGATCAGCGCGCAGCCGAGCTCCTCAGCCATCACTGCCTCCCGTGAATGCCGCTGGGCTCAGGCCTCCCGGTGCCGCGACGGCGGCACGCACCTTCTGCAAGGCGGCTCGGATCCGCGTCTTGGCGGTGCCAAGCGGGATCGACTCGTGCACCGCTATCTCCGACGCCGTCAGCCCGTAGTACGCAGAGAGCACGAGCGCTCGACGCTGTTCCGCAGGAAGCTCCCGTAGCGCCGAACCGATCTCTCTCGTCGTCACGCTCTCCTCCGCCCTGACTGCCGGGTCGGGCTCGCGGCTCGCGAGGCCCAGCGCTACGAGCTCGTCCGGCTCGGCCGGGATGCTCCGCTGCAGGCGTACGGCGTCGACGGCGAGGTTCCGCGTGATGGTCAGCACCCAGGTGGCGACGGCGCCTCGTCGCGCGTCGTAGACAGGGGCGTGTCTCCAAACCCGGATGAGCGCCTCCTGGGCCACCTCCTCGGCGAGCGCCGAGTTGTTGACGATCGCCTTGGCCATGCCGAAGACCCTTCGTTGGTAGCGACGTACGAAGGCGAGCGCCGCCGCCTCGTCGTCCAGCGCCATCGCCGCGAGCAGGGCCTCGTCGGACCTGCTGTCGGAGACGGCCTCGCCCCCGCTCATGTCGGTACTACGTCCGGGCGGGAGAGAGAGATTGCTGTAACTTGTGCGGCCACGAGGACATGATGCCGCCCTCGGCCCTTGGGACGGTCGGCACCCACTCGGCCCCTGGGGCAGCCGCCGCCACTCCCCGCCAATCCCGTCGGAGCTCTCTCCCGTATTCCAGGAAGGCAGCTTCCGCCGAAGAGAGCTGCAAACGAGATCGAAGGGGAAGGAGATCCCAAATGAGCTTGAGACGCTTGCTCGGAGTAAGCCTGCTGGCCGCCGTTCTGATCGCCGCGATCGGGACGGAAGCCTCGGCCAGCTCGAGACCGGGAGCAGCTGAGCGCCGGGCGAGCAAGGCGGACGTCCTGATCGTCCTCAAGTCGAAGAGCTACGGCTCGATCCTCGAGACCGGTGCCGGCCGCACGGTGTACGGGCTGACCGCCGACAAGCCGGGAAAGAGCACGTGCAAGGGATCGTGCACGTCCTACTGGCCACCCCTGAGCGCCAAGAAACCGTGGTCGGAAGGCTCCGGCGTCAAGTCCTCGTGCATGAAGCTGTTCACGCGGACCAAGGGCGCAACCCAGCTCGAGTACTGCGGGATCCCCCTCTACACCTACATCCTCGACAAGAAAGCCGGAGACGTGAAGGGCTTCGGCGTATCCGAGTTCGGCGGCACGTGGTACCCGGTGTCGCCCTCCGGTCACCTCGTCAAGACGAAGAAGGGAAAGTCCACGACGACGACGACGACCACGAGCCCGAGCGGGTACGGCTACTGATCACTCAGGTGGCCGGCTACTCAGGTGGCCGGGCTCACCGAGCTCATGTTGAAGTCGGCCACGCGCAAGGCAGGCATCGCCGTCCGGGGCAGCCATTCACCCCACTCGCGCGAGAGGGCGCGACGGGTACGCCCGACCTCGGTAGTGCGGGCGAGCATGTCAACAGGGCTCTCGTTGAAGCGGAAGTTGTTCACGGCGCCGGAGACCTCACCGTTCTCCACGAGGTAGATGCCGTCACGGGTCAAACCGGTCAGGAGAAGGGTGGCCGGGTCCACCGGACGGATGTACCAGAGACAGGTGAGGAGGAGCCCACGCTCCGTGCGGGACACGAGGTCGTCCACGTCGCCGCCGGCGTCGCGGCACGAGAGCACGAGATTGTCCACCGGGGGCGTGAACGTCGCACCCGAGCGCGTCGCCCCGGCGCGGTGATAGCGCAGCCGGCGGAGAGACCCGTCGTCGATCCATGCCGTCGGTCCGACGGGTGCGCCGTTGTCGAACACGGACTGGTCGGCGCTCGAGGCCGACGCCAGCACCCATGGCTCGGACTCGAGCCCGTCCTCGCCCGGGTCGCTTCGAAGCATGAAGGGGAGCTCGGTCAGACGCTCCCCGATCCGGGTGGCACCTCCCGGAGCTGAGAAGACGTTGCGCCCCTCCTCGGCTTCCTTGCCGGAGAGGTCCCAGTCGAGCACGAGGATCAGGTCGGCGACGGCATCGGGCGGCAGGATGGTCTCGTAGCGCCCGGGTGAGAGCTCGATCTTCCGCTCCGCCCATTCGAGGCGGCGCGCGACCCGTTCTTCGAGCACCGCCAA
>JASHRK010000046.1 GCA_030037405.1 Acidimicrobiales bacterium
CCTGCCGGAAGCCCGGAGATCCGCCTCTCCCTCCAACTCCCCCATCCCTACCCCCGCGTCGCCCGCCTTGCCCGCCTCATCGTCGCAAGGGCGCGGGCGCGAACGACCTATGCCAAGGTGCTCGCTCTCGAAGGCTGGATGGCACGGAACACCGAGTACACGACGGCGATCCCGCCCCTCAAGCGAGGCCAGGACACCGTCACCGAGTTCCTCTTCGGCAACCGCAAGGGTTACTGCGAGCAGATCTCCACCTCGCTCGCCGTGATGCTGCGCACGCTCGGGATCCCGGCCCGGGAAGCGATCGGTTACGTGCCGGGGCCCTTCGATCCCCTCTCTGACCTCTACGAGATCCAGGCCAAGGACGCCCATGCCTGGGTGCAGGTGTACTTCCCCGGGTACGGCTGGCAGAGCTTCGACCCGACCGCGGACGTCCCCCTTGCTCCGGCCAACCCCGGGGTGGTCCTCCTCGGGGAGCTCGGATCCGACCTCGCCCACCTCCCCTGGCTGCCCGTCGGGTCTGTCGCCGGCGCCGGGGTCGCCGGCACAGGCCTCGTGAGCTTCGAGCGGAGGCGCCGCCGCCGGCCGGCGACGTGGGCGGGGCTCATGGCCTGGCGACTCGAGCGTCTCGGGGTTCGAACAGGGCTCAGGCGTGGCGAGCCCGAGACACTCCTCGAGTACGCCGCCCGCCTCGAGCGGGCGCGCCCGGGCCTCGGTGTCCTCGACGCTGCCCGCATCCTCGAGGAGAGCGCCTACGGCCGTTCGCCCGAGCCCTCAGCCCGGGCTGTCTCGCGGGTGGAGGCGGCCGTCGCTCGCCTCCGGCGAGAGACGGGCCGACTCGGCCTCTTCAGCCGAGGGCGGTCCGAGCCTCGTCGAAGGTGGCTCCGCGGAGGAAAAGAGGGCGCAGGCGCATGAGCGAGCGGGCCTTGTGGAACCCGATGGCAGCCGTGAAGCTTCCCTGCCTCCCATAGACCGCCAGGCAACTTCCCTCCTCGAAGCTCCCTTCCAGCACCTCGCAATCGTCGGTCGGTCGAGGGATCCCGAGGAGCTGGATCTTCACGTCGTACTGGTCCGACCAGACGTACGGGACCGTCGAGAAAGGCTCCCTCGAGCCGAGAAGCGAGGCCGCCGCGTGCTCTCCCTGCTCGGCGGCGTTCGTGCGATGCTCGAGGCGGACCCTCTCGCTCTTCACATAGGGCCACCGGGCGATGTCGCCGGCGACGACGACGCCGGGTGCGGCCTCGAGGGTGGAGTCGCAGATGACGCCGGACTCCTCGATCTCGAGCCCGGAGCCATCCAGCCACTCCACGTTCGGAACGGCACCGATGCCGACGAGAACGGCGTCAGCCTCGAGGGTCGTGCCGTCGTCGAGCTCGGCGCGGAGGCCACCTGGGGTCGCCTCCAGCGAGGCGACCCCTCTGCCGAGGAGGAGGCGGACGCCGTGCGCCTCGTGCAACCTCGTCAGCGCCTCGCCCGCAAGGGGGCCGATCACCCGCCCCAGAGGAACCTCGAGCGGCTCTACGACCGTGACCGCCGCCCCGAGGGCCCGGGCCGTGGCTGCCACCTCCATGCCGATGAAGCCGGCGCCGACGACAAGGAGGCGGGCACCGCTTTCGAGCACCGCCTTCAGGGACACGGCGTCGTCGAGGCTCCTCAGGGTGAAGACCCCGGGCAGGTGCTCGGTTCCCGGAAGGTGTCTCGCCCGCGAACCCGTCGCGAGAACGAGGCCGTCGAAGGCGAGCTCCTCGCCGTCCTCGAGCTCGACGACGCCGGCCGCGACGTCGAGCCGCCGGGCACGATGCTCCGGGCCCATCCTCAGCTCGAGACCCAGCCCCCCGAGCTCCTCGGCGCTCCTCAGCATGACCTGCTCGAGAGCAACGGTGCCGGCGAGGAACTGTTTCGAGAGAGGCGGCCGATCGTAGGGGTCGTGCACCTCGTCTCCTACGAGGACGAGCCGGCCGCTGTAACCCTTCTGGCGCAAGCCCTCGCATGCTCTGAGGCCGGCCAAGCCGGCGCCGACGACCACCACCGTGTCCATAAGACGCTCCCGCTCGCTGCTCATGAGAAGCTCCCGCTCGCTCGCCGGGACCGGTGCCGCCCGCCGTCTCGAGCTCAGCGACCCGTGTACTCGTAGAAACCCCTGCCGCTCTTGCGGCCGAGCAATCCCGCCTCGACCATACGGAGCAGGAGGGGCGGCGGCGCGTAGAGCGGCTCCTTGAACTCGTCGTAGAGGGACTCGGCGACGGCTTTCATGGTGTCGAGACCGATCAGGTCGGAGAGGGCGAGCGGCCCCATCGGGTGAGCGCAGCCCTCGAGCATGCCGGCGTCGATGTCGTCACGGGTGGCAAAACCTGACTCGAGCATCCGCACGGCGGAGAGGAGGTACGGGACG
This sequence comes from Acidimicrobiales bacterium, assembly GCA_030037405.1. Taxonomy (GTDB): domain Bacteria; phylum Actinomycetota; class Acidimicrobiia; order Acidimicrobiales; family Bog-793; genus JOPF099. The sequence continues at coordinate 2,390 of JASHRK010000046.1, forward strand.
AGAAGGGCGTTCACGATGAACCCCGCCCGATCCTGCGAGCGGATCACCCTCTTGCCGAGCGTCTGCGTGGCGAAGGCCGTCGCCTTCTCGACGGTCTCACCGCTCGTCATGAGCGACGTGACGAGCTCGACGAGCTTCAGCACCGGCACCGGATTGAAGAAGTGGAGGCCCACGACCTGCTCCGGGCGGCTCGTCACGGTCGCGAGCTTCATGATCGGGATCGACGAGGTGTTGGAGGCGATGAGGGCGTGCTCCGACTCGACGATGCCGTCGAGAGCCCGGAAGGTCTCCACCTTGGCGCTCTCGTCCTCGACGATCGCCTCGACGACGAGGTCGCGATCGACCAGGGCGGCGAGGCCAGTCTCGTAGCGAAGGCGCGCCATGGCAGCTTCCGCGTCCTCCTTCGCGAGCTTGCTCCTTCGCACCGCCGTCGCGAGCGAGGACTCGACCCGCTCACGACCCCTTCGTGCTGCTGCGCCGTCGATCTCGACGACCACGACGTCGAGGCCTGCCCGGGCGCACACCTCCGCGATGCCCGATCCCATCAGGCCGGAGCCGACGACGCCGACGCGTTCGATGCTGTCTCCCATCGTGACGACGCTAGTGGGAGTCTCTGGGAGGCGAGAGATACGCGGTCGGTCGCTCGAGACGGCTACCTGGCGCCCTCGTCCGGTGCGCCCATCTGCTCGAGGCGCGGCAGTATGGCGTCGACGCGCTCGCGAGCGCCCCGGATCCTCCGGTCGAGCTCTTCCACTATCTCGACGGCCCGCTTGAGGCGGGACTCGAGCAGGTCGACGTCGATGCCTCCCCTGTCGAGCTCGGCGATGATGCGGTCGAGCTCAGCGACCGCCTCGGCATAGCCGAGCGTCGTGGCCGGGGCGAGACCTGCCGCCTCGGAGCGCTCGCCGTCGCTTGCCCGCCCGCTCACAAGGCCTCGCTCATCACGTCTCGCTCCCGCTCTCGCCCGCCCGGGTGCCGAGGACCGCGGACGAGATCCTCCCGTCCACGACGATCGTCGAGAGCTCGTCTCCCTCGGCGACCTCTGCGATTGATCGCACGACGGAACCATCCCGCCGCCGGGCGATCGACCAACCCCGTTCCAGCTGCCGGCGAGGGTCGAGCGCCTCGAGGATCCCCCGGCGCCGGGCGTTCTCGTGCAGGCTCGCCTCCAGGCAGCGGTTCATCGCCGCCCCGAGACGGTCCGAGCGCCGCCCGAGGGAGGTGGCGGCCTGCTCGAGGGCACGCCGGCCGGCGAGCTCCACCCGTCTCGCCCGCTCGTCGAGCCCTGAGAGGTAAGCCAAGACGGTGTCGACGACCGCCTTGCCACAATCTGTCGGCGTGACGAGGCACCGGTGGGCGACCTCGTCTGCCACCGAGAGATCCCCCGTGTGCCCGATCCCCGTCCAGACCGGCACCGGGGAGGAGACGATGGCTCGCGCCACGAGCGCGTGGTCGAAGGCCGCCAGGTCGCCCTTGGCCCCTCCACCGCGCACGACGACGATGAGGTCCGGGTCGAATGACGCCAGGCGAGCGATCGCCCCGGCGATCTGGGCGGGCGCCTCGGGCCCCTGCACGAGGGCGGGCTGGAGTCTCTGGGCGAAGGCGAAGCCGGAGCGTGTCAGCTGGCCCGTGAAGTCCCTGTAGGCCTCTGAGCCAGGGCTCGTCACAAGTCCCACTCGAAGGGGGACGGGCGGCATGGGAAGACGCTTGTTCGCCTCCAGGACGCCCTCGGCCTGGAGCAGGTGGAGGAGCTTGCGACGGGCCGCCGCGATGCCCCCTACGAGGGACTCGACGTCAAGGTCAGAGAGCGAGAAACGCACGCGGCCTGCATCCCAGACAGAGACGCGCCCTCGCAGGCGGACGACCAGCCCGACGACGAGCTCGAGGCCGACGGCATCGAGCGAGGCGGCGATTGTGGGCCAGTCTCGAGACCAGCAGGCGACGTCGAGCGTGGGAGCATGGTTCTTCGACCACCCGCCGCCCGGCGCGGCCACCGTCTCAGAGTCCTGGTCGGCGAGCTCGATATAGCGATGGCCCTTGGAGACCGTGACCTTGCGGATCTCACCGGTGACCCAGACCTCGTCGGGGAACTCGGCCCTCACCGCGCGACGGAGCCGGTCGTAGAACTGAGAGACGCTGAGAGCACAGTCCGAGGTTGCGCCGGCGGGAACCTCCCCCGCGAACCCTCCTGCCGAATAGGCAATCTGGGCCGCCATCGGCGGCGTGCGCCCGCTCTCGAGCGCCTCCCGAGCAAGCCGCATCCCTTCGGCCCTACGTTCGAGGCCGAAATCGAGTTGGAGGGCTTCTCCAGCCTTCTTCCGGGTCACCCACGAAGGGTATATCGGGGGTGTAGCCTTTCGGTGGCAAAGCTCGCGGACGCACGGCAAGCGCAAGACCCTCAAGGGTCCGCTAGGTGCAAGGATGGTTACCATGCCGTATCTCGGCTACTCGTGTATCGCGCCCGGGTTCCGGCGCCTCGCAGGCGCGGCTCTAGGGACCGCTGTCCCGAGACCTGCTCGCCTCCTGATCGCGATCGCGCTCGCCGGGGTGCTCGCGGCAGGGTGCTCCACAGCGAAGTCGGCCTCTCCACCCTCGCCTGAGAAAGCAGCGGCCACTCTCATCGAAGACGGCATCAAAGCCGGCGACGCCCACGACACCGTTGCAGCGATAAAGGACTTCCAGCGGGCGGCGACGAAAGACCCCGCCGACCCGATCCCCTATTACGACCTCGGCGTCATCTACGAACAGAGCCTCGGCGAGCCGACGCTCGCCGTCGCGGAATTCGAGAAGGCTCTCCTCGCCGACGCGGACTACCGGCCTGCCCTCCTCGACATGGCGATAAGCGAGACGAAGATCGATCCCCGAGCCGCCCTCGCCGACTACAAGCGCCTGCTCACGATCGACCCGGACGGCGCCCAGGTCTACCTCAACCTCGGCCTGCTCCAGATCAGCTTGAAGGAGACGGCAGCCGGAAGAGCGAGCCTGCGAAAGGCGGTCAAGCTCGATCCCTCTCTCGCCAAGCAGCTGCCGAAGGGAGTCAAGCTCTGAAGCAGAACCGACTTCTCGTGTCGACCTGCAACCTCGCCGTGCAGCCGAGACGAAGCGGCCTCTTCCAGCTCGATCTCGCCACTGGTTCGCTCGAAGAAGTCGACGTCGGGTGTGCTGACGGGCTCGTCGTGAGCGGAGTAGGCATCTGCGCCGACGAGAGCCGCATCTACCACCTGAGCATCACGGCGCAGGGTTTCGCCACCTGCCTCTCGGTCCTCGATCGCGAGAGCTTGGAGCTGCTCGCCGTGCAGACGCTGCCCGAGGTCTTGGACGGCCACTCGATCGCCCGCCTGGGCGACGACCTCTTCGTCGTCTCGACGGGGAGAGACGAGATAGTCGCCTACGAGATGCAGGAGAGCAGGGCGACGAACCCGCGAGTCGTCTGGAGCCCAACCGGCTCGCGAGCAGACACCCACCATCTCAATTCGGTGGCGGTCGCCGACGGCGAGGTCGTCTGCTCGGGCTTTGGCTGGAAAGAGCACGACTCGTGGCGGACGGCGAAGAACGGCTACGTCTACAACCTCACGCGGGGGGAGACCACCCTCGAGGGACTGCAGCAACCGCATTCGACAGCCTGGTGGAAGGGCCGCCTCTACTACTGCAACTCGCAGCAGGGCACGGTGAACGCCGACGGGGAAGTCGTCACCCGTGTCCCTGGCTACTCGCGAGGTCTTGCATTTGCCTCCGACGGGACGATGTACGCCGCCTCGAGCGTGAGCCGCCACCCTGCTCCGGGCGCCGACGCAGCGTTCGGCAACCCCGACGATCCAGGTCCGCTCACCGGACGGTGTGCGATACTGGAGTATCTCCAAGACGAAGAAAGGGCTTCGCGCGAGATGAGCGTCGGCCAGGCTCTCGAGATCTACGACTTGTACCTGCGCTGATCCCATGCCCTTTCGCGTAGGCGAGACAGTCAGCTTCGCGGGCCTTGCGAGCCAGGTGACGAAGGTTGGGCAACGGGGCGGGAAACGTGCCTACCTGATCGAGAACGGTCCCACCAGGCTCCCGATGTGGGTGCCCGAGTCAGTGCTCCTCACCCACCAGGAGAGCTCCGCACCTCCGACGATATTTGCGAGCCGCGCCCCCGACCTCGTGGCAGTGGAGGACTTCTACCACGATCCGGACGAGATCCGCGCCGTCGCCCTCGCCCAGCAGTACGGCTCGGACCTGCGGTACTACAAGGGCAAGCGCTCACGCCAGCGTTTCTTGTGGCCGAACCTGCGCGAGGAGTTCGGGCGCCTGCTCGGT
>JASHRK010000047.1 GCA_030037405.1 Acidimicrobiales bacterium
TACCGCCAGTTCACCCAGTGCGACGTCGACACGATCGGGGAGCCGTCGGTTCTCGCCGAGTGCGAGCTGCTGGAGGCGACGGCCGCTGTCTTCCGAACGCTTCGCGTCGCCCCGGTGACGATACGGCTCAACGACCGGCGGCTCCTCTCGGCGATGGCGGAGAAGGCCGGGGTCGAGCGTGAGAGGCAGGCGGGCTACTTCATAGCCCTCGACCATCTCGACCGGCTCGGCTGGGAGGGAGTGGCGGCTGATCTCGCTTCTCGCGGCTACCCGGAATCCGTCACGGAGGAGACGAGGGCGGTGCTCGAGCGGCTTGCCGAGGCAGCCAGCCCGAAGGCGCTCATAGACCGGGCGGCCGACTCGCTTCCCAGTCTCGACGAGGGCGTGCTCGACGGCCTGCGCACGACCGCCTCGGCCCTGGCGTCGCTCGAGACTCCCTTCGTGCTCGATCCCGCCATAGCGCGCGGTATGGGCTACTACACGGGGCAGATCTTCGAGGTGACGCACCCCTCTTCGAGCGGCTCGGTCGCAGGGGGGGGCCGCTACGACGACCTCGTCGGTCGCTCGCTCGGCAGGGCGGTTCCGGCCTGCGGCATCTCGATCGGTTTCGAACGGGTCGTGGACCTCGTCGCCGCCCCTCCTCCCGATCTCGGAGTTGCGGTGCTGTACGGCGGCGAGGAACTTCCAGGCGTGCTGGCGGCCGCCAGGCGTGTTCGCAGCGCCGGCCGGGCAGCCGCCCTCGTCTCCCGGCGCAAGGCGCTCCGCCAGCAACTCGACGCCCTGGCCGCTGAGGGCTACAGCGCCTTCGTGCTCTACGAGGAGGGGGCCGAGCCGGCGGTTCGCGAACTTCGGGGGCAGGCCTAGGCGCCGGCGAGTGCCGTCCTATCTCGGTACGAGGTCTGCTGCCCGCTCGGCGAGCCGGGGGGCGCGCAGGTGAGCGGCCGTGGCCGGGAACCGTTGCGTCGGGCCGGCCCAGAAGAGCTCGTCGATCGACGCGACGAGGCCGCGGTCGACGCGCAGGGTGGCGAGGTCGCGGAAGAGGTACGCCAGCTCAAGCCCGGCGGCGAGGCGTTCGGCGAGGAGCTGTCCGGAGCGCAACCGCTTGGCAAGGGACGGGTCCCAGTGCCTTGCCTCTTCGGGTATCGCCTCGAGATGGAGGTAGTGCTCGAGCACCCTCGCGGCGCTCTGCTTGCCCCACCCGGGGATGCCCGGGAAGCCATCGGCGCTGTCGCCGACGAGGGCGAGCCAGTCGGGGATGCTCTCGGGTAGCACGCCGAACTTCTCGCGCACGCCCGCCTCGTCGATCAGCTTCTGGTTGCGCCTGTCGACCTGCACCACACGCTCGCCCCGCACGCATTGAGCGAGGTCCTTGTCGGGGCTCCAGATGAGGACCCTGTCGACCCTGCCGTCGGCGGCGGCGACGGCGGCCGCCGAGGCGAGCCCGTCGTCCGCCTCGAGCTCGTCCATGGCAAGGAGCGTGACCCCCATCGCCTCGAGGGACTCCTCGAGGACCGGGAACTGGGCGAGCAGCTCGGGGGCGACGCCGGCAGAGGTCTTGTAGCCAGGCCAGAGGTCGTTTCTGAAGGACTCGATGCGGTGGTCGGTCGCCACTGCGACGTGGGTGGCGCCCTCTCCGATCATCGTGAGGACGGAGTTGAGCACTCCCGTGACGGCCGCCACCTCCAGACCGTCCGCCGCCGGGTGGGAGCGCCCCTTCTGCCCGAAGTGCTGGCGGAAGAGCTCGTAGGTGCCGTCGACGAGATGGACCTCCATATCATGCGAGCGTAAGCGGCGCGCCGCAGAGCAGCTCGCGCGATGTTCGAAGAGCGCGGGCCGAAGAGACCGTGGGAGGATTCGTGAGAGCTGTACAGGTGACCCGGCTGGAGGGACCTCGAGCCCTCGAGATCGTCGAGCTTCCCGACGTCGAGGGGGATGGGGAGCAGGTCGTGATAGAGACCCATGCGGCGGGGGTGAACTTTCCCGACGTGCTCCTGACGAAGGGGGAGTACCAGATGCGCCCTGATCCCCCCTTCGTGCCCGGCTCCGAGATCGCCGGGGTGGTCACGCGGGCGCCGGCAGGCTCCTCCTTCTCGGTCGGCGACCGGGTGGCCGCCTTCCCCGGCCTCGGCGGTTTTGCCGAGATGGCGGCGGCGGACGAGACGAGCGTGTTCCCCCTTCCTGACAGCGTCTCCTTCGAGATCGGGGCGGCGCTTCCCATGAACTATCTGTCGGTGCACTTCGCCCTCTTGCGACGCGGCCGGCTCGCCGAGGGCGAGACGGTCCTCGTGCACGGCGCCGCCGGCGGCATCGGCACTGCCGCCATCCAGATGGCGAAGGCCTTCGGGGCCCGGGTCATCGCAGTCGTTTCGACCGAGGAGAAGGGGGCGGTGGCGAAGGCGGCCGGAGCCGACGAGGCCGTGCCTTCGGAAGGCTTCAGGGAAGCCGTGAAGGAGATCACCGAGGGAAGGGGAGTCGACGTGGTCCTCGACCCTGTCGGCGGCGACCGGTTCACCGACTCCCTCCGGTCGCTCGCTCCGGAGGGACGCCTCCTCGTCGTCGGCTTCACCGCCGGAGAGATACCGACCGTGAAGGTCAACCGCCTCCTCCTCAACAACACCGAGGTGGTCGGCGCCGGCTGGGGCACCTTCTTCTCGGGCGACCGGGGCTTTGCCCGTTCGCAGTGGCAGTCGCTCATGCCCCTCGTCGAGTCGGGGCGGCTCGACCCTCCCATCGGGGCGCGCTACCCGCTCGAGGCGGCGGCTGAAGCTGTCGGTGAGCTCGACGGTCGCCGCGCCTTGGGAAAGGTCCTCCTCCTACCCCGCTGAGGCAAGCGGCACCGCCCTCGCCGTCGGGCCGGGTGGTGGCTAGCGTCAGTTTCCGGGCTCTCCGCGACCCAGAGATCCCGGAAACTCGCGCTAGCCCTCCTCGCCCGGCTCGGGCGCCACGAGCTGGTACCCGATCCCGGGACGGGTCCTGAGAAACGCGCCCTGCTCGTCGCCGAGCTTGCGTCTCAGCCGGTAGGCGTACTCACGCAGGTAGCGAGTATCCCGGGCGTAGCGTGGCCCCCACACGTTCTCGAGGATCATGCGCTGGGTGCACACGCGTCCCTGGTTCACCGCCAGGTACCTGAGGAAGGCGAACTCT
>JASHRK010000048.1 GCA_030037405.1 Acidimicrobiales bacterium
GCCTCGCACCTTGTAGGTGACGTCGAGATCGCGAACGTCGAGGGTGAGGGCGGTCGCCATCCCCGTGTCGACCTCGCTCGGAGCGGCGACGGTCATTGGATGAGCACGGACTCGACGGCGTCGGAGATGAGGTTCACCGAGACCACCAAGGAGGCGATGGCGAGGGCGGGGAAGAGCGTCTCCCACCAGTACCCGGCCGCCAGGTACTGGTAGCTGGCGGCGATGTCGGCGCCCCAGTCCGGTGTCGGCGGTTGCACCCCGAAGCCGAGAAACGACAGCGTCGCCACAGCAAAGATCGCGTACCCGAGGCGGACGGTGAACTCGACGAGGACGGGGCCGAGAACGTTCGGCAGTATCTCGATGAACATGATGTGGGCGGAGCTCTCGCCCCGAAGGCGCGCCGAGGCGACGTAGTCCAGCTCCCGCTCCTGCAGGACGGCCGTGCGCACCGTGCGGCTGATGATGAGGGCGAAGGTGAAGCCGATGACGAAGATGAGCGTCGCCGTCGAAGGCCCGGTGGCGACGATGAAGATAAAGGCGACGATGACGACGGGAAGGGCAAGAACGGCGTCGACGATGCGACCGACGACGTTGTCGAGCAACCCGCGGAAGTACCCCTGGACGAGGCCGAGCGCCGTCCCCACCGCCGTGCCGAGCAGGGTGGCGAGCGGGGAGATGATGAGGATGTCGCGGGCGCCAACTATGACCCGCGAGAGAACGTCACGACCCAGGTAATCCGTCCCGAACCAGTGAGCGCCGGAGGGGTGTTGATTGAGGAGGAGCAGGTTCTGGGCGACGGGGTTGTAGGGCGCGATCCACCCCCCGAAGATGGCGCAGACGATCCACCAGGTGAGGAGCAAAGCCCCGACGATGAAGGTCCTCGACCGCACGAGCTGGCCGAGGTGCTCGCGGCGGATGCGCCGGGCAGAGACGTCGGTGACGCCGCCCGCTCCGAGGGCACCGGGAACCGCAGCGGGCACCGGCACGAGGTCCGGCCCGACGAGGGTCGTCGGGCTCTCGGTCTGCGCGCTCATTGCCGCGGGCGAGGCGATCGTCTCGCGCATCTCCTCGGGCGTCATTACTCGGAGCGCTCCAAGCGGACGCGTGGGTTGAGCACGGTCGAGAGGAGGTCTGCGAGCAGCGTCGCCAGGAGATAGACGATACCGATGACGAGCACCCCGGCTTCGAGCATTGGGAAGTCCTTGTCCGTGGCAGCGGTGAAGATGAGGCGGCCGATGCCTGGATAGTTGAAGAGCGTCTCGACGACGACGAGACCGCCGATCAGGTAGCCGGTCTGGGTGGCGATGACCGTGATCGTCGGCAGGAGCGAGTTTCGCAGCACGTGGCGGCGGATGATCACGGATCGCTTCAGTCCTTTGAGGGTCGCCGTGCGGACGTAGTCGGACTCGAGCGCCTCGATCGTGCCGGCACGGGCCATGCGGGCGATGTAGCCGAACAGGATGAACACGAGGGGGATGGCCGGGAGGATGAGGTAGCGCAGCTGGGTGAGGAAGTCCGACCCTGGCGGCGCCTCAGCCGTGACCGGTAGCCACTTGAGCTCGATCCCGAAGATCACGATGAGGACGATGCCGGAGACGAACTCGGGCACCGTCGAGAACGACAGTCCCGAGACGCTCGTGAACCTGTCGATCGCCCGACCCCGGTGGAGAGCCGCCAACACGCCGCCGAAGATGCCGAGGGGGACGACGATGACGAAGGCGACGGCGGCCAGCTTGAGAGAGTGTTCGAGCGCCGGGTAGAGGAAGGAGCTCACCGGCGCCCGGTACTGGTACGACATTCCCATGTCACCGTGGACGAATCCCGTGATCCAGGTCCAATACTGGGTGACGAGCGGGCGGTCGACGCCGAGGTGGCGGTCGAGGATGTTGACGGCGGACTGGGAGGCGAAGGGGCCGAGGATCGCCCGTCCGGGGTTTCCGGGCAGGATCTGGCCGGCAAAGAAGATGATCAAGCTGAGCAGGATGAGCGTCAGCACCGCGAGCCCGAGGCGCTTCAGCAGGTAACGCGTCAAGTGGGCGGCCTCGGCCCGGCGGCCCCCCCCGCGCCGCTCTCATGCATCCCGTCTCGGCGGCGAGCAGAACCGGGCTCTCCCTGTCGAGTAGGAGTTGTAAGTGCCCCCATGTCCCTCCGCCCTTGCGGTCCGAGACCCCCCATGAGTTACGAGCTGTAGGAGTGAAAATCTAGTGGTTCGTCCACCACGATTCAATGCAGCTCACTCCCGTTAAACACTGCACGCAGGCACTTCACCAGTAGGCCCTGCTCAGCCGGCCGGCCGCCCTGCCGTCGGGTCACCCGGGGGCCGCCACCTCTACGGCTCGACCGCTCTCCAGGGCACGCTCGGCCGCCACGGCGACGGCGAGAGTTCCTGCGGCGTCCCTCGGCGTGCACACGACGGCGGAGGGATCGCCCGCTCGGGTCGCTTCGAGGAACGACGTGACGGAGCGCTCGGAGGGATGCGACGCCGACTCGAGCGAGACCTCCCGCCCGCCGGCGCGCCCGCTCAGCTTGAAGGCCGGGTCGAGGTCGAGGTG
>JASHRK010000049.1 GCA_030037405.1 Acidimicrobiales bacterium
GAGCACGACGGCCTCACCGGAATGGAGGGGGAGCAGGCCGCAGCAAAGGCGAAGCAGGCTCGTCTTGCCCGCGCCGTTCGGACCGCGAAGGTGTGCGACCTCTCCCTCCTCGATCTCGAGCGAGACCCCGGCGAGAAGGGGGAAGCGACCGGCGAGGGCGACGGCCTCACGGAGACGTACGGCAGGCGCCATTTGACTTGCCTCATGCTATGGGCCGGCGTGCACGGTTGGCCAAGCGGGCCCCCGGCGCAGGCGTCCGTCACCGGCTCGGCGAGGGACGCCAGCTCAGCTGACCTGGCGGCGGAGGAGATCGATGTCGGCGTCGACCATCATCTGCACGAGCGTCTCGAAGGGCACCTCGGTCTTCCAACCGATCTTCGCCTTTGCCTTCGCCGAGTCGCCGACGAGCATGTCGACCTCGGCGGGCCGGAGGAACCGGTCGTCGATCACGACGTAGCGCTCCATGGCGAGTCCCGCACGGTCGAAGGCGACCTCGCAAAGCTCGCGAACCGAGTGGGTCTCCCCCGTCGCCACGACGTAGTCGTCGGGCTCCTCCTGCTGGAGCATCGCCCACATGGCACGCACGTAATCGCCGGCGTACCCCCAGTCGCGCTGCGCCTCGAGGTTGCCGAGGCGAAGCTCGCTCGCAATTCCGAGCTTTATCTGGGCGACGCCGTGGCTCACCTTGCGCGGGAGGAACTCGAGGCCCCGTCGAGGGCTCTCGTGGTTGAAGAGGATCCCCGACGAGGCGTGCATGTCATAGCTCTCGCGGTAGTTGACGGTGATCCAGTGCCCGTACACCTTGGCGACGCCGTACGGGCTACGGGGATAGAACGGAGTCGCCTCGTTCTGGGGGACCGTCTGCACCTTGCCGAACATCTCCGAGGAGCTCGCTTGGTAGAAACGGATCTCCGGGTCCGTGAGGCGGATGGCGTCGAGGACCTTCGTCACGCCGAGCGCCGTCACGTCACCTGTCAGCACCGGTTGGCTCCAAGAGGTCTTGACGAAGGATTGCGCCGCCAGGTTATAGACCTCGTTGGGGCGGAAGTCCCGCAGGATCTCCATTATCGAGACCTCGTCGAGGATGTCGCCCGGGACGAGGGTGAGCTGGTCCTGGATGTGATAGATGCGCTCGAAATTCACGGTGCTCGAGCGCCTGAGCATGCCTGCGACCTCGTAGCCCTGTGCCAGTAGCAGCTCCGCCAGGTAAGAACCGTCCTGACCGGTTATCCCGGTGATGAGGGCACGTGGCACGGCACCGTTCTACACCTAGAGGAAAAGGATCAGTTGCAGCGCCGCACCGCCCCAGGTCACCAGCGTGAGGAGAGAGACGACGCTCAGTCGCCGGCCCGAGCCGAGGAGAAGGATGACGCTCAGGACCCAGAGGTCGTCCAGGCTCCGGAAGCCGACGTCGCCGAGCCAGATCGCCTTTGCCAGGCAGATGACGACGACGAGGACGGCGACCCAGGCGAGGCGTTCGTGCAGGAACGCAGACGTGGTACGAAGCACTTTGGCCGTTGTGACGACGACGACGACGAGAACGGCGAGCTCCCAGAACCAGACGAGCGATGCCAGCTTCGGCAGGCCGTCGAGGTAGTGCCGGAAGCCTTGGAGAAAGCCGGCGAAAGGCAGGCTCACGTTTGCCTGTCTCGAGCTCGTGAAGGGGACGGTTCCCGTCGAAGCGTGGATGACGAGCTGCCAACCGACGAACATGAGGAGGGGCAGGAGCCAGGCCGCGAACTCGCCGCGCCGGAGAACGGACCCGAACGGTTGGCGGCGGGTGAGGGGGCCGACGAAGCTCGCCAGCCAGGCGAGGGCGACGGCGCCGACGGTTGCAAGAGCCGTCTCCCGGCTGAGCGTTGCCAGACCGAGAGACAGCCCTGCCGCGACAGAGCGGTGGCGCCGTAGCGCCAGCAAGCCGGCGGCGAGGAAGACCGAGGCGACTATCTCGGTCAAGTCGCGCCCGAGGCTCCAGAGGAACCCGAAGTAGCCTCCGAGCAACAAGCCCCAGAGGCAGTGTCGCCCGGCGTCTCTTGCAAAGACGGAGCCGATACCGCTCAGGACGCCGAGGGCGACGAGGTTCACGGCGACGAGCGACCAGGGAACGAGCGAGGCGTGACCGGCGGCCGCCAGCCAAGCCAGCATCGAGTACACGACTCGGTCGAGGCGCTCTGGATTGTCGAAGGTGATGCCGAAGGCCGTCTTGGAGAAGTCGACCGGGTCGAGGGCGAGCCGGTAGTAGAACTCGCCGTCGTAACCGGGCCCTGCAACGTGAGGGAGACGCTCGGGAAGCTTCCTTTCGACGACGTACTTGGTCCCGAGGATGATGAACCGGGAGACCGTTCCCTTCCCGGCCACGAGGGCGCGGAAGGTCGCGAAGACGATGGCGAGGAAGGCTGCCGTCACGCCGACGGCGGCGGGATGGTCGAGACGATCGGTCACACGCCGGACGGCGGGCGGCACCGGCGCCCGCGTTGCCACGATCATCTCGCTCAGCCTCCCGTCTGGGCCACGTACGCCGCTCTGTAGAGGTCGGCGAGCCCCGCCGCGCAACTCTCCCACGAGAAGTTCCGCACCCGCCGGCGTCCCTTGTCGACGAGCGCCTTGCGCAGACCGTCGTCTTCTAGCAGGCGCCCGAGGGACGAGGCGAGCGCCTGCACGTCGCCGGCGGGGACTATCTCCGCGGCGTCTCCCAGCACCTCTGGCAGCGCTCCGGCGTCGCTCGCGACGACCGGGACCCCGGCTCTCATCGCCTGGAGAGGTGGGTAGCCGAACCCTTCGTACAACGACGGGTAGGCGAGCACGGAGGCGCCCTCTTGCAGGGCGGAGACCGTCTCGCCGTCCAGCCAGCCCGTGGCGACGATACGGTCCGGGTGGGGCGAGGAGGCGATCGCCTCCTCGACGGACCGGACGCCCCAACCGGCCCGTCCCGCGAGGACGAGAGCCGTCCCGGGAGAGCTGCCTGCCAGCTCGCCGAAGGCGCGCACCAGCCCGGGGAGGTCCTTTCGGGGCTCGAAGGTGCCGACGGCGAGGATGTAGCGGGTCGTGCCCGCCGGAAGGAGCCGGCTGGCGGCGGCCCGGCCGGCCGACCCCGGCTCGGGAAGCTCGGGTACCCCTGAGTGCACCGCCCGTACCCTCTCTGGGGCGGCGCCGAGAACGTCGACGATCTCCTTCGCGACGAAGTGCGAGTGCGTGTGCACGAAAGCACCCTCGGCAAGGGCCTTGCGAACGAGGACGGGGAACCTCCGAGTCGGCTCGTCGCACATCTCGGGGAAGCGCACCGGTGTGAGGTCGTGGACAGATACGACGCGGGCGGCGCGGCGGGTGGGTGGCACGACGAAGTTGGTGCCGTGCACGACGTCGGTCGGCGGCAGGAACCACTCGACCGGAGGAAGCCGCACATGCCTCCAGGTACCGAGGAGCGGCCTCGCCGGCATCGCCCGCTGGCGAACGGCGACGCCTTCCGGGACGAGCGGCTCGATCCCTCTGCGTCGCCGCCAGCTGACGGCAAAGGTGGAGATCTCGACGTCCCCCCGCGCCGCCAGCGCGCGGAGAGCTCCCCCGCAGAACAGACCGACGCCGGTCGGCTGACCGAGAAGGGGTGTGGCGTCGACCGCCACTCTCAAGACGGGCGAGCAAGTCCGATCGTTGCCCACCTCGTCCACTCGGCTCAACGTTAGCTTGCCCTTTCGGCCGCGTTCAGCTTCAGACGAGGGCCTAAAAGGTCGATAGAAGTCATATGGACACGCGCGGGGTGCGGGCCCGGCTGGACGGACGAATGACGAGGAGCTCGACGCGTCCTGGTAAGCAGGAAGAGCCGACCGGGACAGCAACCTGGTGGACCAGAGTGCCTCCGGGCCTCAGGGCGCTGACTTACACATTCGAGCAAGGCGAGTACCGCGTAACCGACATAGGCGATCAGCTTGCCGATCATCTCGGTATCTCGCGTGAGGCGATAGTGGCCTCAGCGAGCACTGCCATGGACCTGATCCACGAGGAGGACCGGGAGCGTTTTCTCGCCGAGCACGCTCAGGGGTTGGAGGACGGTTCCCTGTCGACCGAGTACCGCCTCGTCGGGCGGGACGAGGCGACGGTCTCGGTCTTCGACAACGCGGTGACCGCCGTCGACGAGACGACGGGAAGTCGCCGCCTCATCGGCCTCTGCCTGGACCTGTCGGCTCGCAAACGCATGGAAGAGGCACTGCGATCGAGCAACGAGCAATTCCATGCCGTGGCTGCGAACGTCCCGGGTGCCGTCTACCGCTGCGAGGTGAACGACGCCTGGGTCATCCGGTTCATGAGCGACCACATCGAGCAACTTGTCGGCTATCCCGCGAGCGACTTCATCGACAATCGAGTGCGTTCCTACGGGTCGATCATCGCCAAGGACGATCGCCCGATGATCGCAAGGAGGATCAACGAGGCGATCGCCGCCGCCTCCGGCTACTCCCTCGAGTACCGCCTGATCCACGCCAACGGCTCCCCGCGCTGGATCGCCGAGCACGGCCAGGTAGTGCTCGGGCCCGACGGGAAGCCGAAGTGGCTCGACGGCGTGATCCTCGACATCTCGCGGGCCAAGCGTGCCGAGCAGGCCCGCGACGAAGCAGAAGAGCGACTGCGACACCAGGCTCTCCATGACGCCCTCACGGGGCTGCCCAACCGGGTCCTCTTCCACGAGCGGGTCGCCGAAGCTCTTGCCATCGCCGAACGGGAGTCGCGCAACCTCGCCGTGCTGATGCTCGACCTCGACCGCTTCAAGGAGATCAACGACACTCTTGGGCACGCCGCCGGCGACGAGCTGTTGACAGAGGTGGCAAGGCGGTTGTCCATGGCAACTCGGGCGAGCGACGTGATCGCCCGTTTCGGCGGGGACGAGTTCTCCATCCTCGTGCCGGACGCGTCGGCGATCGACCTCGTCGACATCGCCGACAGGATCTCGCGGTGTCTCGAAGAGCCCGTCATCGTCGACGAGCTGCCCCTGAACATCGACGTGAGCATCGGGCT
>JASHRK010000050.1 GCA_030037405.1 Acidimicrobiales bacterium
GACGGCCGATGCCCGCAGCTCTCCACCAGAATACAGGTCGTAGCGATCTCTTCCGGAGCCGATCATCGTCAGCGCGGCGGGAGCGTGATGAGCGCAGCACTTGGCACAGCCCGAGACGTGGAGCTCCAAGGGCTCCTTACCGGCGGCGCGGCGGGCGGCAATGATCAGCCGGGCGTCGCCGATGGCGTCGGTGGCCCCCGAGGTGCATCCGCTCGAGCCTGCACAGGCGACGACGGTCGAGGCCGGGTCGGAGTGCTCGACGACGAGACCGGCTCCCCGCAGGTCGCTTATCAACGCTTCCCGCGCCTCGGAGCAGACCCCCGGGAAGACGACCCCCCGCCAAGGGGTGAGGCGCAGCAAGCCCTTCGAGTAGCGCCTCGCGGCGGCGGCAATGGCGGCCAGCATCGGTGGATCGGTCCGTCCCAGCACGGGCATGGCCCCCACCCACCCGTCTCCGGAGCCGAGCGGACCGGCGACGCGTGCCGCCGGCACCGGTGAGGCGACCGGTACGGCCACGCTCGTGCGGCGCCGACCGAGGGAGTCGAGGGCAGCAGCGACGAGGGCGGCAGCGAGATCGGTATAGAGCACCTGGCGGGGTCGGCTGCTCGACCCCTCCTCGCCGTCCGGCACCCACCCGCAGCGCACGTCGGCCACCCCGGCGCGGTCGGCTGCGGTGGCGACCACGGTCGCCCGCCGGCCGGCGATGCTGAAGCGACCTCCGCCGTCGAGGGCGAAGCCGAACTTGCCGTCCAGCTCGTCGAGGCGAGGCTCGGCGTCCAGGGCGGCGAGGAGTGGCGTCACGACAGGAGCGAAGTCCACGGCGTCCTCGTCAAGGTCCCCGAGGGGGTCGAGGAGGATGTTGCGGCGGCGGTCGGCCGCGGGTCCGCCGCTCAGTCCCGGGGTCAAAAGCGCCTCGGCAAGAGACTTGCCGGCGTCGCGCCTGATCCCGCGCACCTGGAGGTTTGCCCGGTTGGTGATCTCGACCACGCCGCTGCCGGAGCGTGCGGCCGCTTCGCCCACCGCCTCGACGGCTTCTGCACCGATCCGCCCCGCCGGCACGCGGATCCTCGCCAGGCCGCCGTCGGCGCGCGCCAAGACCTGGTACACGCTCGGGCAGGAGGAGCCGGCAGGGTCCCCCGCCGTGCCGGCGCCCGTGGTACCGGTGGTTGCGGGCATCGGCAGGCACGCTAGCAACACGTAGGGCACTCTGCCCTATATCCCCCGCCAACCGCTAGAGTCACGCCGATGCCCCAGCCGCCGCGTCTCGGCCCACGTCTCGTCGTGGCCGGCACCCGGTCCGGAGTTGGGAAGACGACCGTCGCCACCGGCCTGATGGCCGCCCTGCGCCACCTCGGCCTCCGCGTGGCGGCCGCCAAGGTGGGACCGGACTTCATCGACCCCGGCTATCACTCCGTCGCCACCGGAAGGCCGGCCCGCAACCTCGACCCGTGGATGTGCGGCGTCGACCTCGTCCGTCCCCTGGCCGCTCGGGCTGCCGGTGGCGCAGAGATACTGGTCGTAGAAGGCGTCATGGGGCTCTTCGACGGTGCGGCAGACGGCACGCCGTCGTCGACCGCCGAGGTCGCCAAGCTCCTCGACGCCCCGGTCGTGCTGGTCGTCGACGCGGCGTCGATGGGCCAGTCGGTGGCGGCGCTCGTCCACGGCTACCGGACCTGGGACCCCGCCGTCCGCCTCGCCGGCGTCATCTTCAACATGGTCGGAAGCGACAGCCACGAGCTCATGCTGCGGGCCGCCCTGGCCGGCTCCGGCGTGCCCGTCTACGGGGCCATCCGTCGCGACGACGCCATGCGGTGGCGCAGCCGCCACCTCGGGTTGCGCCCGGTCGCCGAGGATCCTGCCGGAGTCCGAGCCTCCCTCGACCGTCTCGCGGCTGCCATCGCGGCCAGCTGCGACCTCGACGAGCTGGTCCGCCTGGCCGGGAGTGCGCCCGAGCTCGGCACGGACTGCCTCCCGAGACCGCGGCCAGTCGTCGGTCTTGGCACGAGGCCGAGGATCGCCGTCGCCTCCGGCCCGGCATTCAGCTTCTCCTACCAGGACAACCTCGAGGCTCTCGAAGCCGCCGGCGCCGAGGTGGTGACCTTCGACCCCTGCGTCGACGCGGCGCTGCCCGAGGAGACGGCGGCGGTCCTCGCCGGGGGCGGGTTCCCGGAGCTCTTTGCGACTGCACTGGCGGAGAACACGCCAATGCTCGCCTCGGTGTCCGAGCACGATCGACGGGGCGGGGTGACCTGGGCCGAGTGCGGGGGGCTCTTGTGGCTCGCCCGCAGCCTCGACGGCGCACCCATGGCCGGGGCCGTCGACGCCAGCGCGACGATGAGGGGAGCCCGTGTCCTCGGCTACCGATCGGCGACCACGACCGTAGCCTCGCCCTTGGGACCTGCGGGGACCGAGATGAGGGGACACGAGTTCCACTACTCGGCCACAGACCCGGCCGGCGACGCCCTGATCCTGAAGGGACGTGAGGGCGCGCGCCGAGGCGGTTTTGCCCGGGACAACCTGCTCGCGTCGTACCTGCACCTCCACCTGGCCGCCTACCCTCGCCTGGCAGAGGCGTTCGTCTCTGCTGCAGCTCGCTCCCCGGTGGCGGCGTGAGGCATCGCGGGCGATGGGCACGGCGATGAGGAAGACCTCGGTCTACCTGCCCGACGAGCTCAAGGCGTCCCTTGCGGCCGCCGCAGCTCGCTCAGGACGATCGGAGGCAGACGTCATCCGACTCGCGCTCGAGAGGTTCGTCAACGCCGCCGCGCCGCCGCCCCCAACCGACGAGCGCGCCCGCCGGCCCACCCCGTCGGGCCCCCGCCTCGTCGGGGTAGGCGTCGGCCCTGGCGATCCCGATCTCCTCACGGGAAGGGCGAGACGGGTCCTCCTCGCAGCCGACCGTGTCCTTGCCGCCACCATCTCGCCGGACACGGTGGGCAGGGCCGAAGCCGTTGTCTACGCCGCTGTTCCCGGCGTGGCCGTGGAACGGATCGTCCTCCACGTCGGCCCTGGCAAGCAGGCCCGTCACCGTAGCGTCGAAGCCGCCGCCGAACGGATCGCCTCTTTCCTGGACCGGGGGGAGCTGGTCGCCTTCGCCACGCTGGGCGACCCCTATGTCTACTCTTCCTTCCCGGACCTGACCGAGGCCGTCCGCAAGCTCCGCCCAGATGCCGCCGTCGAAGGGGAACCGGGCATCCTCGGCTTCCAGCAGCTGGCCGCCACGACGGCGACCACCCTCGCCGCCGGCGACGAGCAGATCACCGTCGTGACCCTCGGTGACGACGCGGCCCAACTCGAGCCATTGCTCGACAGGGACGACTCGACCGTGGTCATCTACAAGGGAGGGCGGAGGCTGCCCGAGGTGGCGGCTTCACTGGCGGACCGCCGCAGGCTGGAAGGCGCCATCGCCGGCGAGCTCCTGGGCCAACCGGGAGAGCGCTGCCTCCCCCTCGCCGACCTCGTCACGGGGCCCGCTTCCTACCTGACGACAGCCATCGTCCCTGCCCGCCGGAAGCGACCTCGACGGGCGGCCGGGTGATGATCTCCTTCGTCGGCGCCGGGCCGGGCGCAGAGGACCTGATCACCCTCCGGGCGGCCGACCGGCTCGCCCGAGCAGACGTCGTCATCTGGGCAGGCTCCCTCGTCCCCGCCTCGCTCCTGGACCGCTGCCGACCCGAGGCCGTCCGGCTCGACTCGTCGGCCATGACCCTCGACGACGTCACAGCCGCCTTTGCCGCCCACCCCGATGCCGCCATCGTGCGGCTCCATTCCGGTGACCCCACCGTCTACAGCGCCGTCGCCGAGCAGATCGACTGGTGCCGAGCCCGTGGCCGTGCCTACGAGATCGTCCCCGGCGTCTCGTCGGTGGCGGCGACGGCGGCGGCGGCGGGACGGGAGCTGACCGTGCCGGGAGTGACCCAGACGGTGATCCTCACGCGCCTTGCCCGGCGCACCACGGCCTCCGTCCCCGAGCACGAGTCCCTGGCGGCGCTGGCGAGCCAGGGAGCCACGATCGCCCTGTACCTCTCGGCCGGCGACCCCGAGGCGTTGCAGGCGGAGCTGCTCTCAGACCGCTCGGCGTACACGCCGGCAACCCCCGTGGTCATCGGGTACAGGGTGTCGTGGCCAGAGGAGATCGTGCGGCGCTCCACCCTCGGCTCGCTCGCCGACGACCTCGGGCGCCTCGGCATGCGGACGAGCGTGATGATCCTCGTCGGCGACGCCCTGGCCGATACCGAGGTGCCGGCGGTGAGCCACGTCTACTCGCCCGATTTCGGCCACGCCTTCCGCCCGGCCCGGTGACGACCCGGACCTGTCCTCCGATAGACGTC
>JASHRK010000051.1 GCA_030037405.1 Acidimicrobiales bacterium
GACGAGCCGACCAACAACCTCGATCCGGCCAGCCGGGAGGAGGTCCTCTCGGCCCTCCGTGCCTACGAGGGTGCGCTCGTGCTCGTGACCCACGATCCCGGTGCGGTGAGCGCCTTGTCCCCGGAGAGGGTGTTGCTCATGCCTGACGGGGTCGAGGACAGCTGGAACGACGAGCTCGAAGAGCTGGTGGCGCTGGCCTAGCTGGCCCCCGGAGGCCCAGTTGGCCCAGGGAGGCGAGGAGCAAGGCGGGGCCTCGCTGGCAGTATCGAACATACGTTCGTATAATCAGGAGATGGCCGTGACTCTCTCCGCGGGGGTGCTTGCCCGGGACCACCTGCTCCCGGTGACGCCTCTTTTGAAGAGCCTCCTCCCGCTCGGGGGCCTGCAGCGGGGTACGACGGTCCTCGTCACGCCGCGAGCCGCACGTAAGGTACACAAGGCGGCAGGGAGTGGGTCACGAGCAGCCCCTGGCGCGACGACGCTCGCCCTGGAGCTCCTGGCCGGGGTGTCGGCGGCCGGTCACTGGTGCGCCGCCGTAGGGCTTGCCGATCTCGGCTTGCTGGCGGCGGCCGAGCGGGGGATCGTGCTCGAGCGGTTCGTCGTCGTCTCCTCGCCCGGTCCCGCAGGACGCTGGCAGCAAGTGGTGGCGACGTTTCTCGACGGCATGGACGCCGTTCTCTTCGCTCCCGCAGCCCCTGTTCGCCCGGGGGATGCAAGAAGGCTGTCCGCAAGGGCGCGGGAGCGGGGATCGTTACTCGTCGTCCTCGACCGGTTCGGCCGGTGGAGCGAGCCGGCGGAGCTCCGTTGCAGCGTCCTCTCCTCGGCCTGGGAGGGTCTCGAGGATGGTTACGGCCTCCTCGGCGAACGTTCGATGGAGATCGAGGTGACCGGCCGGGGAGCTGCCGCCCGACCCCGAAGAGCTGCCATGAGCCTCGCCGGGGCAGAGCTCAGCGCATGAGGGTGGACCAGTGCGCCAGGGGAGATCCTCCCCCGCGCACCCTCGTCGCCTGGTGCCCTGACTGGCCGCTCGTCGCCGCCGGCATGGCCGATCGCCCCGCGGCGGTGCTCAAGTCGGACCGTGTCGTCGCCAGCACCGCATCGGCCAGGGCGGAAGGGGTCTCCGTCCGCCAGCGCAGGCGGGAGGCGGAAGCAGCCTGCCCGGGGCTCACCATCGCCGAGGAGAACCCGGCAAGAGACGTCCGGGCCTTCGAGACGGTCGCCAGCGCCATAGGGCGTTTCAGCCCTCTGGTCGAGGTAACGCGCCCGGGAGTCTGCTCCCTTCCTGCCAGGGGGCCGGCCCGTTACTTCGGGGGCGAGGAGTCATTGGCGGCCGCGATCGCCGGGGCGGCGAGCGAGGCAGTCGCCGGCATCGGCGGCCCATCTGCTCCACCGTGCCGGGTCGGCATAGCGGACACTCCCTTTGCAGCCAAGCTGGCGGCCCATGCCGCCGCTGGCGCCGTCCTTGTGGTGGCGCCAGGCATGGCGGCAACGGCAGAGTGGCTTGCTCCCTTCCCGCTGGGAGTGCTCGGGGTGGGGGAGATCGCCGATTTGCTAGGACGGCTCGGCATCCATCGACTCGGCCAGCTGGCGGCGATGGACGAGGGGTTGGTGTCCGCCCGTTTCGGAAGCGAGGGGGCGAGGGCTCACCGTCTCGCCCGAGGGCTCGACGACCACCGCCTCGCCCTCTCGGAGCCCCCCGCCGACCTGTGCGTCCAGCGTGAGCTTGACGACCCGGTCGAGAGGGTCGAGACGCTGGCGTTCATCGCCGCAGGCCTGGCCGAAGAGCTCATGGTCCGGCTCGCCTCTCGCGGGTGGGCCTGCACCCGCCTGCTCGTGGAGGCCTCGACCGAGCATGCAGAGGAGCTGTCGCGGTGGTGGCGAGCCGATCGGCCCTTCACGGCGAAGGCAATGGTGGACAGGGTCCGCTGGCAGCTCGAAGGTTGGATCGCTTCGGGGACTTCCTCACGAGGATCTTCCTTGGCGGACGGGCCGAGCGTCGGCATCGCGCTCGTCCGTCTCACCGCCGGCGAGGTCGTCTTCGCCTCGGGGCGCCAGCTCGGCCTGCCCGAGATGACCGGCCTGCCCGGTAGCTCCCTGGGGGTAGCAGAACGGACCGAGCGAGTGGAGCGGGCGGTCGCCCGTGTCCAGGGGTTGCTCGGTCACGAGGCGGTCGCAGTGCCCTCTCTCGTAGGCGGGAGATCGCCCGGTGAGCGTGTGACGCTCGTCCCTTACGGGGAGCCGCGGGACCTCCGGCCACCGGAGCCTGGGCCCTGGCCAGGCCGCCTTCCCCTCCCTGCCCCGGCGATCGTGCACGCCGCTCCCATCACGGTCACACTCCGGGACGCAGCCGGCGTACCGGTGGAGGTGAGCGGGCGCGGCCGGCTGAGCGGTGTGCCCTGCGGGGTCTTCATCGGCCCCGGCGAGGCGAGGTCGGTCGTTGCGTGGGCCGGCCCGTGGCCCTACGACGAACGCTGGTGGGACCCGACTCTTCACAGGAGAAGGGCAAGGATGCAGGTTCTCCTGGACGACGGCTCCGCCCACGTCCTCGTGCTCGAGCGCGGCCGTTGGGCGATCGAGGCCACATACGACTGATCTCGTTCTCGCATCGCCCTTCGTTCTCGCATCGCCACCAGCGATTAATCAGCCTCTTCGAAGCTACTCAGACACCTCTTGTAAATCTCCCAGCTTCTTCTGCGACACTGGAGGCGTGAACACCATGACAACCACAGGGCTCGCCGGCGCCACCACAGGAGGCCAAGGTCGTCGCGTTCTCGTCGTCGACGACGAGCAGGCGATCACGGAGCTGGTCGCTATGGCGCTGCGCTACGAGGGCTTCGTAGTCGAGACGGCTGCCTCCGGCTACCAGGCTCTGAGCTCCCTCGACACTTTCCGCCCCGAGCTCGTCGTGCTCGACGTCATGCTTCCTGACATAGACGGTTTCAGCGTCGCCGAACGTGTCCGGCGCGAGCGCCGCGACGTCCCTGTGCTCTTCTTGACGGCTCGAGACGCGACGGAGGACAAGGTCCGCGGCCTCACGATCGGCGGGGACGACTACGTGACGAAGCCCTTCAGCGTCGCCGAGCTCGTTGCCCGCGTCCATGCCGTCCTCCGCCGGACGGGGGGGCCTGGGGGGCGGGGAGACCTGCTCGTGCTCGGGGACCTCGAGATGGACGACGACGCCCACGAGGTCCGCCGCGCCGGCCAGCTCGTCGACCTGACGGCGACCGAGTACCGGCTGCTCCGCTACCTCCTCGTCAACGCCCGCCGCGTGCTCACCCGTGCCCAGCTCCTCGACCACGTGTGGAGCTACGACTTCGGAGGCGACGCCGGGGTGCTCGAGACCTACGTGAGCTACCTCCGCAAGAAGGTCGACTTCGTCGAGCCCCATCTCATCCACACCGTGAGAGGCGTCGGTTACGTGCTCCGTCCCCCCAGGGACGCGTAGGAGGCGGCCGGGTGGCAATACGAACCCGGATCCTCGTAGTGGTGGTAGCGCTCGTCCTCGTCGCCCTTGCCGTGCTCGACGTCGTCTCGTACTCCGTCGTGCGCACTTCGCTCATATCCCAGACAGACTCCCAGCTGCAGAGCGCAATTCCCCGTGTCCAGCACTACCTCGAAGACGGCAGCGGCCCCGCCTTCTCGTCGTCCTGCGAGGGCCTCCCGCTCCACTCCTACTTCCAGGTGTACAGCCTGGACGGGACCGCCTCGGGCGACTCAGGCTTCTGCCTGCTCTCGACGGCCAAGGGCTACCCGAAGACGCCGGTGCTCTCGAGCTCGTTCTTCAGCCACGTCCCCTCCGACGGACCGGCCTACGCCACGGCCTCGACGTACCGAGTCCTCGCCGAACGGTGGACTCCGCCCACCTTCCCCTTCGGCGGCAGCACCGTCATTCTCGTCGTAGGCGAGCCGATGGCGCCGGTCAGCTCGACCCTCGGCAACGTCCTTCTTCTCGAGCTCATCGTGTCGGCTTCGATCCTCGTGGCGGCGGGGGCGGCCGCCCTCTTCCTCGTCCAGCTCGGCCTGCGTCCCCTGGAGGAGATGGCGGGCACTGCGGGCGAGATCGCCGAGGGAGACCTCACACGGCGTGTGGAGGAGACCGACGAGAGGACGGAGGTGGGCCGGCTCGGCACTGCCTTGAACGTGATGCTCGGAAGGATCGAGAAGGCGTTCAGAGAAAAAGAGCTCTCCGAATCGCGCCTTCGACAGTTCATCGCGGACGCCTCGCACGAGCTGCGGACGCCGCTCACCTCGATCCGTGGCTACGCAGAGCTCTTCAGAAACGGCGCCGCCTCCACCCCATCAGACCTCTCGACCGCTCTCGGTCGCATCGAGAGCGAGTCCGAGCGGATGTCGGGGCTGGTCGAGGACCTGCTCTTGCTCGCCCGGCTCGACCAGGGCAGGCCTCTCGAGCGCGCTCCGGTCGACCTGTACGCCGTCGCCGAGGATGTGGCGAGAGACGCTCGCGTGGTCGAGCCGGAGAGGTCTGTGTCGGTCGTCGGGTCGGGCGACTTCGTCGGGGTCGGGGACGAAGGGCGCCTCAGGCAGGTCTTCGGCAATCTCGTCTCCAACGCCATCAAGCACACCTCCGAGGACTCGCCGATCGAGATCGTCCTCGGGGAGACCGAGTACTCGGTGCGGGTCGCCGTGATCGACCACGGCCCGGGTATCCCGCCCGAGGACCGTGCGAAAGTGTTCGATCGTTTCTGGCGGGCCGACGAGTCCCGCCAGAGGACAAAGGGGGGGACCGGCCTCGGGCTCTCCATCGTCGCCGCCGTTGTCTACGCCCACGGAGGCGGCGTCTTCGTCACCGAGACGCCAGGTGGCGGGGCGACGTTCGTGGTCGAGCTGCCGAGAGCTCCCCAGGACGAACATACGTTCGCAGACAGCGACTAACGTCGCGCCCGGTGCGCTACGCCGAGCTCCACTGCCACTCCTGCTTCAGCTTCCTCGACGGGGCTTCGCAACCCGAAGAGCTCGTGGCCGAGGCCGTAAGGCTCGGCCTCGGGGCTCTCGCCCTGACGGACCACGAGGGTCTTTACGGAGTGGTGCGCCACTTTGAAGCGACGCGATCGGCCGGGCTCCCGGCTGTCTACGGGGTGGAGCTCACCCTCGCGGGCGGGCGGGCGGCAGCCCCACGTACGAGGGTCCCTGACCCGGCCGGGGACCATCTCCTCGTTCTCGCGAAAGATCCTGAGGGGTACGCCAGACTGGCGCGGGCTGTGAGCGAAGCCCACCTCGCAGGCGGGGAGAAGCTTCGCCCCGCCCATCACCTGGACCGGCTCGCAGAGCTTGCCGGAGGGC
>JASHRK010000052.1 GCA_030037405.1 Acidimicrobiales bacterium
GCACGTCTACTGGGCAGGGGAGCCATCAGCCGTGGCCCTCGTAGCTGAACGAGATCGTGGCGGTGACGGACTGACACGCCGCTCGTATGGTCACTCGGGTAGGTAGTGCCGCGTCCGACAACGTTTCTACGCGAGTCGGGACCGTTCCTTCGCAGCGCTGCCCTATCTGTTGATCGAAGCTTGGTTGCGCGGCGAGATGCCTGCACGCAGGCAGTCGCGGTTAGCCATCATCTAAGTAGTGCTATCTTGTTTAGTACTATAAACCCAGTCGGGATCGACCCATCAGAGCCCACTCCTCTCTACCAGCAGATCGCCGCAGAGATTCGGCGAGCGATCGCGGACGGCGAGGCGAAGCCGGGCGAACGCATGCCGTTGGCAAAGGACTTCGCGACCGTGCTCGGTGTGAACACGAACACCGTGCTTCGGGCGCTTCGGGAGCTGCGTGAGGAAGGGTTACTCGAGTTCCGGCGTGGTCATGGGATCACCGTGGCGGGCACCCCCGAGCGCGGGGCCGTCCTCGCGAAAGCCCGAGAACTTGTTGTCTTTGCTCGCCGACACGGCTATCGACCCGACGAGCTCGTCGCGATCATCAAGGCGATCTCCTAGGAGGAAGGGTGCGGCTGTTACACGAGCGCACCGTTGCGTCCGAGACGGTCGATGCTGAAGCTCTCATCAGAGAGGCGAGACGGCTGCGACGACGACGATGGATGATCGGCGTTGGGCTCTTTGTGGCTGTGGCGCTTGTCGCGTCGGCGGTGACCTATGGCGTCGGGGGGTTCCCGGGAGAAGCACCCAGGCATGCTCGACCTGGGCCCGCGGTCTCGTCACCGCTTGCAGCTGGCGACAAGGGTGTCGTTACCATCCACGTGGCCGGGCTCTTCGGGACGAGGAGCGACCCGCCCGTCGGCCTTGTGATTGCCTTTGGCGCTGGGAGCACCTGGGTGCTCGGGGGGCCGGGCATCGTCCGACTGGCAGGAGAAACGGGCCGGGTGCAAGCCAGGATCAAGATCACAGGGTTCCCCCAGAACTTGGCATTTGCCGCTGGGGACCTGTGGGTCGAATCGCTCGTGATCGGGACGAGGGGCTACCTCCTGAGTGAGATCGACCCTGCCACCGACCGTCTCTCGAGGCGGGTGGTAGTCGACGGCGGCCGGCATGGGACGCTCCAGCAAACCGCTCTCGGCAACTTCCAGACCCTCGCCGCCGAAGGTCGCCTTCTCTATCTGGAGACTGGGGATGGCCTCTTTACGGTGGACGCCTCTTCCGGCAGAGTCTTCTCGGCACGGGACACATCCAACAACAGACCAATGCCCTTGTTCGCGAGCATCGGCGGGGTTGACCGGACGGTTCTGGTTCGGGGCGCTCTTGCCAAGCTACGTGTCCCCATCGAGGACGCAACGGTTCTCGGGGCCGACATCTGGGCCACCCCAATCGATCCGGCCGGAGCGGGGAGCTACACGCTGGAGGAGTACAACGAGCGCACCGGCACCAGGCTCGCCGTCTCGACTCCGAACATCTACCTGGTGGCCGCAGGAGCGCGGCAGCTGTGGGGTACAGAGGTGAGACTCTCCGCTAGGGTGCCGCGACAGACTCTCGTCCGGATCGATCCATCCAACGGACGAATCGAGCGTCGGATCGTCGTTCACACAGCTCCATCGCCGCATCCCGTGGCCCACTCCTTCTTTCACGCAGCGCTCGCGATCGGACACGGCACTGTCTGGTTGGTCGAGCCTGACTTCAACACCCTCTACCGAGTGGCCCTCTAGCTAGTTCAGCTCGCCCCTGAGTGCCGACTGGGCCGCTCCACCAAGCCGGCGGGAAGTCCGCGCGCCAACGCGAAATCGTGTCAGCGAGTCGAGGGACCGCCCGAACCACCGGGTGCCTGAGTGCGGTCGAAATCTCCGGCCGGACCCCAACTCGTGGCCATGGAGATGAGCTCGGACGCCACCCAAAGGTGACGCGGGCGCCCCGGCCGATTCATTGCCCTCTCGTAAGGCTCGAGGATGCCTCGTTCAGCCAGCAGGGCGAGAGCTGCACGTGCTGCGCGCTCTGATACGGCAGCGCGATCTGCGATCAGATCTGATGAGACGACTGGTTGCTCGACCAGGATGGGGAGCACCAGCCGGGCGGCGGCGTCGGCACGCAGGTCATTGATGCGCCGGCTCCACTCCTTGAGGAGCTGCTCTGAGCGCACCAGCAATGCTTCGGCTGCCTCGCTTGAGTACTGAAGTTCAGCCGCCAACCAGTCGACCCAGGGGTCGAGCTCGCCGAGGCGGAACCTGGTCATGCCGGCGAGGTACCCGCCGGGATCCCTGGCGATGAAGACGCTGACGGGTGGAGGGACCGTGATCCCGGTACGGTGGGCGAGGATCCATCCGATCAGGATTCGCCCGATCCGGCCGTTACCGTCCCCGTAGGGGTGGACGATCTCGAACTGGGCATGAGCGACTGCCGCCTGGGTGACCGCGTCGACCCGCTCGGCATTGACGAAGTCGACGAGATCGTCCATGAGGTCCGCGACCCGTTCAGGCGGCGGAGGGACGAAGGATGCATTGCGCGGTGAGGTCCCACCGATCCAGGACTGGGCGGTGCGAAAGTCACCGACCATCTCCTCGGGCAGACGACCCGTCGGGCCCATGAGGTGCCGGTGCCACTCATGGAGGTCCTCGACAGCGAGGTCTCGCCCAGCCCCATCCAGCGCGTAGCGCACGGCGGTGAGGTTGTCGGCAACCCAGGCCGCGGTGGCGTTCGAGGTATTGCCGACTTCGGCGGCAGCGACGGCGGCAAGAGGAGTGCGCAGTCCCTCGATATGCGAGGAAGCCACCCCCTCCGCCCGTAGCAACAACAAGGCGAGGGGCTTGAAGCGTGCCAAGGCGCCGCGGCTGATCCGAACGGCCGCGACAGCCTGTTCAGTGTGGCGGGCCGTACGCATCCCGACCTCGAAGTCCTGGATCGCGAGGACGTCCGGGACCCAGGCTCGGACTGGCGCGCCGTTCCAGGTCACAATCTCCTCGTGACCCCGTTCCCGGCCTTCCGTTACGGGGACCATTACGGAACGTTATCACACTAGTCTTCCGTAAGTGTCGGGTTACGGAAGGCACACTTTGTCGCCGGGGAGGTTTGCTGGGCGTGTTGTTGAGCGTGACTGGTGCGAGTGGGTCGGGCAAGTCGACTGTTCTGCCGGTGCTGGTCGACAAGTTGGCAGCGGACGCCGTGGTCTGCGCGGAGTTCGACTCGGTCGGCGCGCTGTCCAACGCAGACAGGAGTTGGAGGCATGGCGCAACCGAACAGTGGGTGCAGCGCGCCGTCGCTCAGCAGCGTGATGGTCGCCATCTGCTGCTCGTCGGGCAGGTCCCTCTCGGGGAACTACTGGCTGTGCCGTCGGCAAGCCAACTCGATGGCATCACTGCGTGCCTTCTCCACTGCTCACCTGAGGTTCGACGTCGCCGGCTCATCGACCG
>JASHRK010000005.1 GCA_030037405.1 Acidimicrobiales bacterium
CTCGCCCCTCACACGAAAGCACCGGTCGAAGCCGGGCTACGTGGAGCGCCTGACGCCCATCGTGGCAGGGCGGGAGCTCGGCGAGTGCTACAGCGAGCTCATCGACCCGATCGACCAGCGGGCGCGCTTCGAGGCACAGCTGGCCAACCGCGAGATGGGAGACGAGGAGGCGATGCCGATGGACGAGGACTTCATAAGAGCGCTCGAACGCGGCATGCCCCCCACGGGCGGCATGGGGATGGGGGTTGACCGGCTCGTGATGCTCCTGGCGGACGTGAGCCATATCCGCGAGGTGCTCCTCTTCCCGGCGCTACGACCAGAGGAGGGGCGGGAACCGGGTCGAGACTCTCAGACTTAGACGGCGAGCCTTTCGAAGCGCTCGCGTGCCTCCGCCGCAGACCGCTCGAGATCGGAGGCGACGTCCTCGGCAAGGTCTGCCAAGCGGTCACCGACGGCCCGGTTGTGGAGGCGCTGGGCCGCCTTGATCGCCTGCTCCGCGTACTCGCGCGCCGCCGCCCCGGAATCGACTATCCCGGTCGAGGCGGCGACGAGCTGCTGGGCATGGCGGCGCTCGTCGCCTCCGAGAGGTCGGCCGAGAAGCTCCCGGAGGCGAGCTCCGACGGAACGGTCCTCGAGAGCCCGCTGCACCGGGAGCGTGTAGATGCCCTCAGCGAGGTCCTGGCCGGGCGGCTTCCCGAGCTCCTCCTCGCTCGCGATGACGTCGAGCACGTCGTCGCGGATCTGGAAGAGCATCCCGAAGGCCTCTCCGTAGGAGGTGAGCTCGACGATCTGCGACCTGTCGAGCTCTGCAGTCAGGCCACCTATACGGCAGGCGGTCGACATGAGAGCCGCCGTCTTGTCTGCTATCGCCCTCAAGTAGTCGCTCTCGCTGCGCTCGGGGTTGTAGGCAGCCCTCACCTCGGCCACCTGACCCTGGCAGAGGCGCGCAAGGGTGGCGGCAAGCAGCTGGGCGATCTCGGGGCCAAGGCTGGCGGCGATCTCGGCGGAGCGGGCGAGGAGGAAGTCACCGGCGACGATGGCTACGAGGTTCCCCCACCTGGCGTTGACGCTCTCGACGTTGCGCCGCCGCACGGCCTCGTCCATCACGTCGTCGTGATAGAGCGAAGCGAGATGTACGAGCTCGACCGAGACGCCCCCGAGCAGGCTCTCGCCCGAGATGTCGGCGCCCGAGAGCTCGGCGGCCGTAAGGGTCAGGCAGGGCCGGATACGCTTGCCCCCGGCGACCACGAGGTGGGCGGCGACCTCGTTCAGGAACGGGTCCTCGCCCTTTACGGCGTCGCGCAGCACGGTCTCGAGACGACCAAGGAGCTCGTCTGAGAGTGGGAGCGCGAAGAGGTCGGACCCGTTCACCAGACCAGCACCCTAGGCCAGTTCCAGGGGGAACCCATAACCGGCTCCGCCCCCGCGATCGGTCTGGCGCCTCGCGAAGGGCACTGCGAAAAGGCGCCGGATCACGCTCTGAGCAGCGAGGAAGCCGCGCAAGAGTCCCGTTGTTGTTCAACCTGGGTATGTCGAAGAGATGGCTAATTCGTGTCGAGAGATGAGATCTTGCTAACAAGTTCAGGGCACTCGACCGATAGACTGCACGTAGGAACGTAACGGAGGAGTCACAGTTGTTCGAGCGATTCACCGACCGGGCAAGAAGGGTTTTGGTCCTCGCTCAAGAGGAGGCGCGCCTCCTCAATCACAGCTTCATCGGGACCGAGCACATCCTCCTCGGGCTCATCCACGAGGGAGAGGGCCTGGCCGCCAAGGCTCTCGAGTCTCTCGGGATCTCCCTCGAGGCAGTCCGCGAGAAGGTGGAGGAGACGATCGGACCTGCCGGGACTACCCCGACGGGGTCACCGCCGTTCACACCGCGGGCAAAGAAGGTGCTCGAGCTCTCGCTTCGCGAGGCTCTCCAGCTCGGGCACAACTACATCGGGACCGAGCACATGCTCCTCGGTCTCGTCCGCGAGGGAGAGGGCGTGGCCGCCCAGGTGCTCATCTCCCTCGGTGCCGACCTCTCACGGGTGCGCCAGCAGGTGATACAGCTCGTCTCGAGCTCCCCGAGCAGTGAGGCGCCCTCGACGAGACCCCTCGGCCAACCCTTAGCTGCGATGCTCGGGGATGATCCCTTCCGCAAACCTGCGACACAGAACGCCGGAAGCGTCACCGTCACCGGAGAGGGCCGGGTACGTGTCCGGCCCGACGAGGTCGTCCTCTCTCTCGGAGCGCGAGCGCGAGGCAAGACTCCGAGCGAAGCACTCGAGAGATGCTCGAAGGCTGTCCAGGCAGTGACCAAAGCGCTCGAGGGACGCGCCTCAAGCCTGCAGTCGGGAAGCCTCCACGTCCGTCCGAACTATGACAGCCGCCCTGGTGAGCGCCACGAGATCGTCGGCTATACCGCCGAGTCCACCTTGCTCGCTCTTACAGGAGAGCTCGATCAAGCCGGCGCCATCGCCACCGCGGCCCTCGAGGCCGCCGGAGCCGCAGGTCTCGTGCACGACCTCCGGCTCACTCTGGGCGACAGGGAGAGGGCCGAGTCAGAGGCGAGGGAGCTGGCCTTCGCGAGCGCGCGGGCCAAAGCGGCGCAGTACGCCTCGCTTGCAGGCAAGAGACTGGGAGCACTCCTCGAGCTGAGCGAAGTCTTGCCGGGGAGAGCCGGGCCGCTGCGGGCCGCTGCTACGGCCGCCGCCCGGGAGCCGGTTCATCTCCCCGTGGAGGCCGGCGAGCTCGAGGTGACGGCTCACGTATTCACCACCTGGGAGCTCGTGGACTGAGGAGGGATCGTCTCCAGAAGACGAGAGCATCAAAGGTTGTCGACGAACCAGTGCATGTTGGAGCGGACGACGTCCGCCTCGGGGTTGCCCGGCAACGCCCGCTGCGCGGCGGCGAGCGCCTCGGCACGCCGACCGAGACGATCGAGACAGACCGAGAGGTAGTGCCAGGGCAGGTAGAGGTAGTCCTCGTTCCGCACGAAACCCAGTCCCGCGCTCGGATTGGTAGCAGAGGTAGCCGCCGTGAAGAGTGGCACGGCCTCGGCCCAGCGCTCCCGATCGAAGTGGAGGCGGCCAAGGCACACGTAGGCCTCGGCGCGGCTGGCGTTCTGGGCTATGGCATCGACGGCGGCGCGCACGAGGGTCTCGTCGTCGCCGAGCACGCGGGACGCTTCGGCGAGGTAGAGCAGTGCCCAGTACCGCTCCGCACCGTGGTTCGTCTCGTTCTCCAAGTAGGCGCGGTAGGCAACGGCCGCCTCCTCGTAACGCTGGAGGTCGTAGAGCTCGTTGGCGTAGTACAGGCGAGTGCGGAGAGTCGGGTTCCCGTCCGCGACCTCGGCCTCGAGGATACGGATGTTTCTCTCTCGATGAAGAGCTCGTCTCGCAGGATCGGGACGGTGCTCGACGATCAGCTCCGGGACGAGGAGGGAGCGCTCCGGGACGGGGATGACCTCGTGGACCCTCCCCTCCCAGCGCAGGCCCGCCTCCCGCCGGACCAGCCGCTCCCGGTTGAACTTGAGCCTCACGGTGCCGTCAGGCGCGATGCGGTAGTGGTAGGGAGCGACGATGACGTCGAGACCATCGGACAACCATCCCTTCATCTCGAGGAGTTTCTCCCTGGCGGGCTCGGAGAGCACGTCGTCGGCGTCCAGCCACAGGATCCAGTCGCAGTTGCACGCGGCGAAGGATGCGTTGCGAGCTGAGGCAAAGTCGTCGATCCACTCGAAGCTGGTGACCGCCGCCCCGCGAGCGCTGGCGAGCACCACCGTGCCGTCGGAGGAGCCCGTGTCGACGACGATCATCTCGTCGCACACGTCCCGAGCGCTGTCGAGCACGCGCTCGATCGTCTGCTCCTCGTCCTTGACGATCATCGCCAAGGACACGCTGGCCGTCATGTGCGCGTGTATGCCGTGATCACAGTGCCGTCTCAGTCCCCAGTGACGCCGTCGATGCACTCACGGATCAGGTCCGCATGACCGTTGTGGCGGGCGTACTCCTCGATCATGTGGATATAGAGCCAGCGGACGTCCCGAGGCTGAGCGGGGTGATGGCCGTGGCTGCTCACGACGTCGTCCAGCTGCTTGCCTCGCATCACCTCCCGAGCCGTGCCGACCTCGTTCCGGTAGTTCTCGAGGTCGGCTTCCGCATCGGCGCCCTCCAGGCTCTCGAAGCTCGCTGACCAGTCTGTCTCGGAGGCGTAGGGATAGCTGAGGTCGTCGTCGTTCGCCTGGATCCGGAACCACCAGCGTTCGACCTCGGTCATGTGCCTCACGAGCCCGAGGAGGGAGAGCCGAGAAGGGGGCACGGCACGCCGCTTGAGCTGCTCGTTGGTAAGGCCCGCGCACTTCCACAACAAGGTGTCTCGGTGGTAGTCAAGCCACGCTTCGAGCGCCTCGCGTTCCGGAGTGACGAGCTCGGGTTCGGGACGGCTGACAGGGGGTGCGGTCCATTCGGTCACGCTCGAACTCTAGGGCCGTCTGCTCCCCGCGCGTCTGCCTCAGAGGGCTCGATGAAAAGGGACGTTCGGCCCTAGAGGCAGCCAGGAGGCCGGCTTACGCTCGCTCTCATGAGCACGCCGCCGGACAGTAAGCGGCACAGAGCAACGTTCATCGAGGACTTCGTGGAGGCCGACTGCTCGACCGAGAGGGCTTTGCAACGGCTCTCTGGCGACGGCCGGTGGCTGGAGCCGATGGCGAGCCGAGCGACGGACGACGCTGACTCCCTCCTCGTCCGTGTCGGTCCGGCTGCCCTCGGCAGCCTCGGGATGGAGGTCCGGGTGCAGCTCGGCGAGTGCTCGCGTCGCGGCGTCACCGGCTCCGTCCCGATTCGTTGGGAGGCGGCAAGACTCCCCTATCTCTTTCCAGTGCTGGACGGTGATCTCGAGGTGACACCGCTCGGCCCCGGCTCGTGCCGGCTCACACTGCATGCCTCCTACCGCACGCCGCTCGACGGTGTCGGGCGCCTGCTCGACGCCGCCCTGTTTCATCGCGTGGCCGAGTCGACGGTGCGCTCGTTTCTTCATCGCGTAGCCGACAACCTCGGCACCGGCGAGCCCAAGAGCGGACCCGAGGAGGCCGGCCAGTAAGACCCCGGTCCCTGGCTATACGGGGTGGTCGGCCACGACACGCGGGTTGCGCACGAAGCGGTGATCGCCCTCGGGCGCGAGACTGCTCCGGTCAGACGACTTCGACTCCGAAAAGGGGCATGGTGGGCAAACTCAGGGTGACGGTCGAAGTGGGCCCGAAGGAAAAGAAGGTTGCCGCAGTGGCGCCGGACTGGCCCGGACTCGAGCGCGGCGCCAAGACGGGCGATGCTGCGCTTGAGACGCTCCAGTCCTATCTCTCACGCTACGCCAAGGTGGCGAAACTGGCTGGGATGGATCGACAGTTCGCGGCCAGCACCAAGCTCGAGGTCGTCGAGGAGTACCAGGGTCCCGGCTCAACAGACTTCTGGGGAATCTCGTTCGGCCTTTCGAGCATCGATGGGAAACGGATGTCAAGCAAGGAATTGGAACGTCAGCTGGACCTCATGCAGGCGTGCTGGAGCATCTTCGACGATGTGCGCAGTCGCGTGTCGGCCGAGATGCAAAAGGGCCCCCGAGGTGGTGGGCGTGATCGGGACCAGATCGTTCGTCACGTCCTCGCTACTGAGCAGGACTGGGCGAAGAAGGTCGGACTGCGCACACCGGACAATGCGGTCGTGATCGCCGACGACGGGCTCAAGGCGTTTCGCGATGCCTACTGCACGACGATTCGGATGTTCCATTCCGAGGGCAGGATGGCGCGGAAGTGGCCGTTGCGCTACCTGATTCGACACACCGCCTACCACACGATGGACCATGCTTGGGAAATGGAAGACAAAGACCTGACCGGTACGGCTTCCGGACGTACGGTCTAGGTCAATGTCCTGGGGGAGAAGATGGCTTGCGGTGAAGCTCGTAGGTCGCGGTCTTGTGCTCGTGGTCGCCGCACTGGCGCTGGGAGGTTGCTCCACTGCTCCGGTCGGGACGGTGGCGGGAAGGCTGCTTGTCATGACCTCCAGAGAGTTCCCGATGAGTGGCAGCGTTCGGTTGGTCGCTGTGGACTCGACCCGCAAGGTAACCCAAAGGATCGATAGCAATGGGAAATACGCAATCACGGGCCTTGCGCCAGGGGCATATCACATGGTGTGTGCGCCGCTCTCCTCACGTGTCTTCGTGCGAGTCGGCTCGATTCGGGTCGTGAGCGGCCGCACGACCAAGGTCAACTGTGTCTTCCCGGATCACAGCACTCCCTACGCCGAGCACTTCTGAACCAGGAAGCGAGTCACCGTCCCTGCTATACGGGGCGCTCGATGTCGACCGGAGGGAGATCGCGCACTTCGTCCTTCGTGAGATTGAGCTGAACACCGTTCTCGCCGACACCTGAGACGGCAGTGATAGGGATCGCGACCTCCTTTGCGCCCCAGAGGTGCCCTTCGGCAAGAAGCACGTGGGTCACGTGGTGGTCACTCGGGTCGACGACGAGCCCCTGCACACGTCCGATAGCTCCGTCCGTCGCGTGCACGTGCTGGCCCCGGCGTACGTCCACCTCGCCCGCCGGCACCTTGTCGTAGGTGATCGTCTGCGGCGGGGTTCCCATCCCCATGCCGCCCGCGCCACCCATGCCGCCCATGCCGAGGCCGCCCATACCCATCCCCATGCCTCCCAGCCCGCCCATGCCGAGCCCGAAGAAGGGCATCGAGAGCATCTGATGCTGCCCATAACCCCACTCTCCGGGCGCTCCCGGTAGGTACTCGGTCTCCTCCGCATCCTCCAGCGCCTCGAACTGAGCCATAGAGCACCGAAGGCGCAGCTCCTTGGAGCTTGTGTCGACGAGGTCGATCGGCACGAGATGTCCCTTGTGTCGTTGATGCCTGGGCTCGACGACGAGATGTGTGAGGGTACGGGCGAGCGGATCGACGACGACGCGTCGAAGGTCTCCGCAGACCCCGTCTTCGCAGGTCACCTCGGCCCCGATCGTGAATTCGGTCGTTTCGCTCATGAATTCCTCCTCTTGGCTTCGCACGCCTCCCAGCTGCTAGGCAGAACCGGTCAGGCGAACCTACCCGCTGAAGGCAGCGGCACCGGCCCGCCAGGTTCGGCCGAGATCGCTTCCCTCAGGAAAGCGGTCGTCGAGCTCGAGGACCACCATTCCGTGGGCGAACGAGAAGAGGGCCTGAGCTCTCCAAGGGTCCCCGGTGGCAAGAAAGAACGGAGCACCCGCCCACTCCTCGAGGCCGGAGGGGAGAGCCTCGCGAGGAAGGGGCTTGGCGGTGGCAAGGCGGTAGAGGGCAGGCTTGGCAAGCGCCGCCCTGCGGTAAGCGTCGAGAAGGCTCCGGACAGCGCCATGTCGCCCGGGGACGGCGACGGCGAGGTGCAGGGCCTTGCCGAGCTCAAGCATGCCCTCTTCGATGAGCGCCGCCTCGACGGCGCGCTTGGTGGAGAAGTGCTTGTAGAGCGAGGGCGCCCGGATGCCGACGGCGGCGGCCAGCCGGCGCATCGTGAGGTTGTCGGGGCCCTCCTCCTCGAGAATGCGCAGTGCCGCCGCCACGATCTCGGCTGCCCGTCCCGACCGCGGCGTGACCTCGGGTGGCGCCGTCACTGCTCGTCGATCGCGAACACCGGATGCTTCGGGGCTATGGCGGCGATCT
>JASHRK010000053.1 GCA_030037405.1 Acidimicrobiales bacterium
ACGGCGCCGCCTTGCCGGCCGCGCCTCGCCTCGACGCCCCTCGCCTCGACGCCCCTCGCCTTGCCGGCCCGCCCACTCCTCGCCTCAGGCAGACGCCGCCTTGGTGCGCCACCCCTGCGCGTAGGTGGTGCGGGCCACCTCCGAATAGGGGCACGGGCTGACCACGACCCGGAGCTCACCTTGGACATGAGGCTCGATCACGGGCCTCGTCGACTCGCCCTCCTCGCCCCACACGAGGACGAGCTCCTCGCCGATCTCGACGTCGATGTCGACGATGCCGAGCGAGAGCATCGAGCGCTCGTTCCAGCTGTAGCCGGAGAAAGTCGAGACCCCGACCATTCTGTCGCCTTTCATGATCTTGTCGTAAGGCCATGTCGAGTAATTCGATAGGGGCAGGTCGATGTACTTGACCGCAGCGCCTTTCTGGAACATGGTGCCTATGGCGTGAGCCACGTCCTCGCCGTTCCAGGCGAGGGTGACCTTCTTACGCGTCGGCTTGTCGGCCATCGCCCGGAGGGCTTCACGGCCGACGAAGTCGTGATCGAAGTTGACGAACGAGAAGTACCCGAGGTCGTGCGGCGTCAGGTAGTGATCGGTGATGTTCTCCGAGTAGTAGCTGCCCCCGAGCGAGCCGGTGGCCTCGTACCAGTCCCCGGGCAGCCATTCCCGATACGGCTTCATCTTCTCGCCCGTGAAGACTGCCGGAAGCGGGCACGGTATCCAACCAGATTCGAGGGTATTCGTTGCGTACACCCGCGAGCCGACCTGGCGGAGCCCGAAGTCCTGCCCTGCCTCTACGATGGCGGCTCTCACCTCTTCTCCGTCCTCGTAGGGACCGAAGAGCTCGAGACCGGGGGCACCGGACATCCCGTGATGGAGGGCGCGGACCTTCTTGCCGGCGATCGTTATCTCCCCCATGTTGAAGAACTTGATATCGGGAAGACGTGACCCCACGGCCTTCTCGAGGACCTGGAGGGAGGTGGGGCCCTGGACCTGGTATCTGTAGAGCTTCCGGCGTCCCGTCGGGTTCACCACCGTTCTCTCGTCCCTCTCAACCTTGACGTCGTAGTCGCCGGTCTCGGCGTGGTACTGGACCCAGTTGTGGGCGGAGGGACGGCCGACGAGGGATACCTTGTCGTCCCCGAGAAAGAAGAGGATGCCGTCGCCTATGACGTAGCCGTCGTGGTTGCAGGCGACGAACTGTTTCGCCTTGTTGACGGCCGCGTTGGCAAAGGTGTTAACCCCGAGATCGGAGAGGAGCCTGATCGTGTCGGGGCCCTCGATGTAGAGGTCGGTCATGTGGTGCGACTGGTTGAAGAGGGCGCAGGTCTCCATCCAGGCGCGCTGCTCGTCTCGCCAGTTCGTGAACTCGCTCGGGACGGTCGGATAGACGTATGGCCCGAGCTGAGAGTGCCTTGCCAGCTTCACCGGGCTGCCCGCGGCCCGTATCGCCTCTTCCAAGCTCTTGTAGGTCACTTGATCTCTCCTTTCACGAAACGGGGGATGGTATCTCGCTTGCAAACCGCCGGAATGGCGCCAGTCTCGACCTTTCAAGTTCGGGTCGCAAGCTCTCCCTCGAGCTCTGCGAGGACCCGGTAGCAGTCGAGGACGGAGGCCACGCTGGCATTCGGCTCCCTGCCTTCGGCAATGGCGGAGACGAGCTCCCGGTCCTGCAGCTCGATACCGTTCATCGAGACGTCGACCTTGGAGACGTCGATCGGCTCGTCGTTGCCGTTGACGAGGTCGTCATAGCGGGCGATGTAGGTGCCGTTGTCGCAGATGTAGCGGAAGAAGGTACCGAGAGGCCCTTCGTTGTTGAAGCTCAAGGACAGCGTGCAGATCTTGCCGCGGCTCGTGAGCAGCTGCACCGACATGTCCATGGCGATGCCGAGCTCTTCGTGGATCGGTCCCTGCACGGCGTGGAGGGTCACGACGTCGTCACCGGTCTGGTACTGGAAGAGGTCGACGGTATGGGCGGCATGGTGCCAGAGGAGATGGTCCGTCCAGCTGCGCGGCTGGCCGAGGGCGTTCATGTTCGTACGCCTGAAGAAGTACGTCTGCACGTCCATCTGGAGCAAAGAGAGCTCGCCGGCGAGGATCTTCCTGTGGAGGAACTGGTGCGAGGGATTGAAGCGGCGGGTGTGGCCTACCATGCAGACGAGGCCCGTCTCCTTCTGCACGGCGTCGACCTCCTCGGCGTCACGCCAGGAGTCGGCGAGGGGTATCTCGACCTCGACGTGCTTGCCCGCCCGCATGGCTGCGATGGCCTGGGCGGCGTGCATCGGCGTCGGCGTGCAGAGGATGACGGCATCGACGTCGCTTCGCGCGAGGCTCTCGTCGAGGTCCGTGGTGGCGTGGCCGACCCCGTACCTCTTCGCCGCCTCCTCTGCCTGCTCGAGCCTCCGGCTCACGATGGAGGTGACCTCGACCCCCTCGATGGTGCCGAGAGCGTCGAGGTGCCTGATGCCGAAAGCGCCGGCACCGGCGAGGGCGACCCGCAGACCGGTCACGCAGACGCCTGGAGCACGATGTGGCCGAGCGCCGTGTTCGAAGCGGGCACGTGGTAGTGGCGGTGCAGCTCCTTTGCCTCGGGGCCGAGAGCACCCCGCATGACGAGCCACATCACCATCTC
>JASHRK010000054.1 GCA_030037405.1 Acidimicrobiales bacterium
GTGTTGGTGGCGGTCGAGATCGGGGAGACTGATCCCGAGTCGAGGTTCGTCACGAAGACGGTCGAGCCGTCGGGGGTGATGGCGACACCGGTCGGGCCGTTGCCCACGGCTACCGGTCGCTCCGCCTTGCCCGTGGCGAGATCGATGGGGGTCACCGTGTGGCCGATGGCGCCTGCCTGGCCGGCCACGATGGCGCCGGCGTCGGCGACGTAGGCGGTCGAGCCGTCCGGGGTGATGGCAATTCCCTGCGGACCTGCCCCGACGGTGATAGGCGTCCCGGGCTTGTCCGTCGTGAGGTTGATCGGCGTCACCTGGTCGTCGAGGGTGGAGAGGGTGCCGTCGTCGGTGACGTAGGCCGTCTTTCCGTCCGGAGCGATGGCGATGTCCGCCGGTCCGGTGCCGGCGGGGATTGGCGTCCCCGGGACGTCGTCTTTCAAGTCGATCGGCGTCACAGTGTTCGCCGAGAAGTTGGCGACGTAGGCTTCGGTCCCCGCCGGGTTGACGGCGACGGCGTCGGGGTAGGTGCCGACCCCGATCCGGGTCCCGAGGGTCGAGGCGCCGGGGGCGGCATTCAGCGTGACAGGCATGAGCACGTGCCCGTCACCGACGTTGGCGCCAGTGCCTGCCAGAGTGACGAGGGCGACAACGCTTGGTGGGAGCGGCGGGAGGGTCGTCGTCGTCTTGATGGCCACCTTCCCGCCCCCGCAGGCAGCGAGACCGATACCCATGACGGCGGACACCAGGACGAAAGCGGCACGGTAGCA
Source organism: Acidimicrobiales bacterium (assembly GCA_030037405.1). Taxonomy (GTDB): domain Bacteria; phylum Actinomycetota; class Acidimicrobiia; order Acidimicrobiales; family Bog-793; genus JOPF099. Next base: position 765 of record JASHRK010000054.1, read on the forward strand.
GCGAGGAGAGCCCGCGGATCTCACTGCTGACGTGCTAGCACACCGGCGAGGCATGAGCCGCGCGCGTGCCTGGAGACAAGAGAACCTGTGTACGAGGGGTGCCTGCGCCTGAGGCACCTCTCTCAGCGGGGGGAGTAGGCCCAGGCCTCGACCTCGACGAGACCGCCGAGAGGAAGCCCTCCGGTGGCGAAGGCACTACGGGCAGGGCGATGGTCGCCGAACGACTCGGCGTAGGCGTCGTTCATGACGCCATAGTCGCCGATCTCGGCGAGGAGCACGGTCGTCTTGACGACGTCTCCAAGCGACGCCCCTTCCGCTTCGAGGAGCGAGGCGATATTGGCGATCGCCCGCGCGGTCTGGGCAGAGACGCCTCCCGGGACGAACTCGCCCTCGGGGGTCCGGCCGAGCTGTCCCGAGACGACGAGCCAGTCGCCGGCCCGGACGACCGGCGTGTAAGGGGGACCTGACGGCACGCTCAGCTGAAGGAGGAGCCGCAGCCGCAGGTGCGAGTGGCGTTCGGGTTCGAGATGTGGAACCCGGCGTCCTGAAGGCCGTCTTTGTAGTCGAGCACCGAGCCTTTCAAGAGCTCGGAGCTTTCCGGGTCGACGACGACCTTCACGCCACCGAAGCTGCGGACGACGTCGTCGTCGGCGATCTCGGAGTCGAAGAACATCTCGTAGCTGTAGCCCGAGCAGCCGCCGGCTCGCACCGCGACCCTCAGTGCCAGGTCGGGGTTACCCTCCTCCTGCAGCAACTGGGCGACCTTCACCGTTGCCGCATCCGAGAGCGTCACCGGGCTCGGCCGGCCACCGATCTTCACAGACGTGGTTGCGATGCTCACTTTTGCAGCTGCCTCCTCGGAATCTGCCCTCTGGATAAGACCCGCGGCGGAATTGTACCGGTAGCCTGGGCGCATCGTGTCATTGCCGCCTGACGTCGAAGACCGTGTCATGGAGGCGCTCCGCGGCGTCGTCGATCCCGAGCTCGGGGAGGACGTCGTGAGCCTCGGCATGGTGCGCAACGTCAGGGCCCGCCCGGACGGGACCGTGGCGGCGGAGATCGCCCTCACGGTCGCGAGCTGTCCTCTCCGGTCTCAGCTGCGCGACGACGTCGCCCGCGCCGCCTCGACGGTGCCCGGGGTGACCGGCGTCGAGGTGACTACGGGCGTCATGTCGCCACCGGAGCGGAGCGAGCTCATGTCGAAGGCACGCCTTCGGGCCCAGCAGCGAGCGGCTGTCAGGACGGACCTGAGCCCGACCACCCGGCTTCTCGCCATCGCCTCGGGCAAGGGGGGAGTGGGCAAGTCGACGGTGACCGTCAACCTTGCCGCCGCCCTCGCCTGCAAGGGACTGAGCATCGGCGTCCTCGACGCCGACGTCTGGGGCCACTCCGTCCCCCGCCTCCTCGGGATGGAAGGGCGTATCAGCGCCAAGGACAACAAGATGCTGCCCTTGGAGCGCCGGCTCCCGGAAGTGGGAGGGGTGCTACGGGTGGTGAGCATGGGTTTCTTGGCGGACGAGGACACGGCGATCATGTGGCGCGGCCTCGTGCTCAACCGCGCCGTGCAGCACTTCTTGGAGGACGTCGCCTGGGGCGCCCTCGACTACCTCCTCATCGACCTCCCTCCCGGCACCGGTGACGTGCAGATGGGGCTGGCGAGGATGCTGCCGCGCACCGAGGTCGTCATCGTCACCACGCCGGCGCTCGGGGTCGAGAAGGTCGCCGGGCGGGCCGCCGACATGGCGCGCAAGGGACACCTCCGTATCGCCGGAGTGATCGAGAACATGTCGCCTTTCGTGTGCGAGCACGGAGATGTCTACCCCCTCTTCGGGAGCGGGGGCGGCGCTCGGCTCGCGAGCGAGACGGGAGCTCCTCTCATCGGCGAGATCCCCCTCCATCCCGACGCGGCGGCCGCGGCCGACGCCGGCGAGCCCGCCGCCCTTGGCAGGGGGCCGCTTGCCCTCGCCTACCGGGCCATCGCCGAGCGGATCGCCACGGAGATCGCACCTCCCGTCGAGATGGCGGGCTGTACAGCCCGAATGCTCGAGCGAGTCGAGGAGGCGCTCGGCAGCTAGCGGCCCTCGGCTTCGGCAGGGCGTGTCGACGCTGCCCCGGGCTCCGGCTCGGATGGCACCGACGACTCTGCCCACTCCCAGCTGGCCTCGAGGGTCGCCGGCTCGGAGGTCTTCACCCTTCCCTCGTTCTGGAGCTTGAGAAGGTGGGCCCAGACCGAGTAGCGGGCGATCGGGTGGAGAGCCTCGGGCACGTCGGTATAGACGTCCGTGACTATCTCGCCGATTGCCGCCCTGCGGCGGGTCTCGAGGGCGTGAAGGACGGCCGCCTCGCGGGCGAGGCGGTGCGCTCTGTAGGCCGTGAGGACAGCGGCGGGGTCCGTCATGACAGGTCCGTGGCCGGGAGCGATGGCGTCTATAGGCGGGTCCTCGCCGAGGAGGCGGTCGAGAGATCGGAGGTAGGCAGCCATGTCTCCGTCGGGTGGAGCGATCACGACCGTCGAGCCGCCCATGACGTGGTCGCCGGAGAAGAGGAGCCGGCCGGGCTCCTCGACCATGTAGCAGAGATGGTCCGACGAGTGCCCAGGCGTGTGGAGGGCCCGGATCGGGAGATCGCCGAGGTCGATGACGTCTCCCTCGGTGACGAGGTGGTCCGGCGAGATCGTCTCTCGCTCGGCGTGGGCGAGCACGACTGCGCCGGTGCGGCTGGCGAGCCCTCTCGCGCCCGGGGCGTGGTCCGGGTGATGGTGGGTGACGGCGACCGCCCTGACGCGACCGTACGACTCGGCTGCCGCTACGACGCGATCGAGATGCTCGCCGTCGTCTGGGCCCGGGTCGACGACGACGAGGTCGCGCTTGCCGACGAGGTACGTGTTCGTACCCGGGCCGGTCATGAGCGACGGGTTCGGCGCTGTCAGGCGGAGGACTCGCGGGGCCACCTCGACGAGCTCTCCGGAGATCGGCACCTCGAGTGAGCGAGCTGTGATCACCCGGTGGTCACCCCGACCCGGTCGCCGAGTCGTAGCCGGCGTCCCCGGGGAGGAGGATCCGGACCCCGTAGGAGGTGATGGCGAGCTGGGGTCTGATCGTCGGTACCTCGACGATGGCGGAGGCCTCGAGGAGGTCGCTCGTCCGGTTGAAGCGCGAGATTGCCTCGATGTTGCTCATCGTGGGAAGAAGGATGTCGATCTCACCCTCCTCGCCGCGCCTCATGGCTTCGGCCGGCGCGATCCAGATCGAGTCGACGACCTCGACGTCGTCATGCGCCGCCTCCTGATCAACCGGCGCGGCCGCCACGAAAAAACGCGTGTCGTAGCGCCGCGGCTCCCCTTCGGGCGTGACCCAGTGGCTGAAGTAGAAGAGGTGATCGGTGTCGAGAAAGAGCTCCACCTCCTCGAGGAACTGCGAGAAGGAGAGGTCGCCGGCGTTGAGCCGGTGCCGGTACTCGACGAGACGGTCGCGACTCACCGCCTTGCTGGCGCCGACCGGTGCGCCGCCGCCATCTGAGGCGAGAAGGATGCCCGCTTCCTCGAAGCTCTCGCGGATGGCGGCGACGAAGAAGGCAAGCCCGCCGGCCGGGAGGCCGAGGATGCGGCTCGCCTCCTCGTCCGAGCGCCTCGGCGATCTCACGATGGTGGCGGGCGAGCCGTCCTCTGTGTCGACCGCCCCTCCCGGGAACAAGTGCGCCCCTGCGACCCAACCGGAGGCGGCATTGCGCCGGAGGAGGAGGACCTCGATGCCGCTTGGGGCGTCACGTACGAGCATGATCGTGGAAGCCGCCCGGGGGACGATCGTCTGGACTTTGGCAGCTTCGCCTGGGTCGTTCACACCATCCGAATGTGAGATCCCGCCGCCCGCCTGTCGAGCAGCTGCTTGCGCTCGCTCTCGTTGAGCCCTCCCCAGATGCCGTGGGGCTCCCTGATGCGTAGGGCGTACTCGAGACATTCCTCCGTCACCGCACAAGAGCGGCAGATGCCTTTCGCCTCCCGCTCTCTCGAGGCGCGCTCCTCTTTCCGTTCGACATACGACGGCGGGAAGAAGACCACAGACTGTGGTCCCCGGCAGGCCGCCCTCAGCTGCCACGACTCGTTGTGTTGGTTGGCGACCACGTTGCCCCTCCCCGATCACCAAGCGTCGGCCCCAGTGCCAGGGCCGCTCTCGTGACCATAGCGCCAGCTTGGCTCGCCACACAAGAGGTCAGGAGAGGTAATCGAGCCGTGACCGGGCTCGCAGATAGTGTCGGTCCCACGATGGATCGAGAGGCCTTCTGCCGCCAGTCGAGGGTCGTCGTCGTCGCCGGTAAGGGGGGCGTGGGCAAGACAACGGTCGCCTCCGCCCTTGCCCGCATGGCGGCCGACGCCGGCCTGAAGGTGCTCGTCGTGGCGCTGGACGCCAGCGGCGGACTCCCGGCGCTCTTCGGAAGGACCGAGGGCATGTCCTACGAAGAGGAGACGGTCTACGAAGCGCCCGGCGGGGGCTCGGTGCAGGCGAGGATGATCACGCCGGACGACGCCCTTCTCGAGTACCTGATCGACCACGGGCTGAAGAGGGTGGCCAAACGCCTCGTCGCCACGGGCGTGCTCGACGTCGTGGCCACAGCCATCCCTGGTATCCGGGAGATCCTCGTTCTCGGGAAGGTGAAGCAGATAGAGCGCGCACGGATCGCCGACGTCATCGTCCTGGACGCCCCCGCCACGGGGCATGCCGTGCGTTTCTTGACGAGCGCGAGCGGCCTTCTCGACGCCGCCCGCGGAGGTCCGCTCAGGTCGCAGGCGACAGATGTCGTCGAGATGCTGCACGATCCCGACCGCTGCCAGGTCATCCTTGTCACCCTGCCCGAAGAGACGCCTGTGAACGAGCTGATCGAGACCGCCTACCGCTTCGAGGACGACGTGGGGGTTCTCCTCGGTCCCGTCGTGGTGAACGGCTGTTACGAGGCATGGGACGGTTGGAGCGGAGGGGGCGCCGGGGGCGCCGGGATCGATGTCGGCGCCCTAGCGGAGACGGCCGGGGAGGAGCTCGGGGCGAGAGAGCTGAAGGCGCTGACGGCGGTGGCTGCGTTTCGTAGCGGGAGAGCGAGCCTGCAGTCGGAGCAGCTCGCTCGGCTCTCGTCCGAGCTGCCGCTGCCGCAGCTGAAGCTGCCGTACCTGTCCGCTCCAGAGATCGGCCCGCGGGAGATCGGAGTGCTCGCGAGCGCCCTCGGGGAGGAGATCGACGCCACCGACCCAGTCGCCGGAAGAGGCCAACGGGAGGCAAGAGCGCGGGAGCTCGGTTCCCAGGAGGCGGGTACCCGGGAGGCTGGTACCCGGGAGGCCGGTACCCGGGAGGCGGGGTGACTGCTGCTGCTCGCGTGCACAACCTCGCCATGCTCACGAGGGAGCGTTCGGTGATCGTCTGCTGCGGGTCGGGCGGTACCGGCAAGACGACGACGTCGGCGGCGGTCGGCCTCGCGGCGGCTCGATTCGGCCGGAGAACCTGCGTCGTCACGATCGATCCGGCACGAAGGTTGGCCGACGCCCTCGGCCTCGGGGAGCTCGACAACACTCCCCGGCGCATCGAGGGCGACTGGGCGGGCGAGCTCTCCGCCGTCATGCTGGACGCAAAGAGCACCTTCGACGACCTCGTGACGCGCTATGCCGGGGATGCCCAACAAGCCGAGAGAATCCTCTCGAACCGTCTTTACCGCAACCTGACCTCGGC
>JASHRK010000055.1 GCA_030037405.1 Acidimicrobiales bacterium
TCGGACAGCGGCTTTTGAGGCCGCCGCGTCTACCATTCCGCCATCCGGGCCTGCTCCGAGCGTAGCTGCGCATGGAAGCCTCCGGCGATCTGCAAGCCTGATCACAGTGAGCACCGAACCGACGAGCGCCGGCGCCAAGGTCGCAGCTCCGCCGCGCCACGGTCCCCTGCAGCCGGGCGAGCTGGCGGAGGTCGCCGTGCTCGGCGATCTCGCCCTCGTGCTCGAGGTCATCGCCTGGTTCGCCCCCACCTTCATCACCGGTATCTTCCAGGCGCTCGCCATCCTCCCCTTTGCCGTGCTTGCCAGCCGCCACCGCCTGCGCGCCGGCTTGATCGCCTCCATCGGGGCCGCCACCGTCGCCGGGGTCGTCGGCGGGATCGGAGTGGTCATCCAGACCGCACTCGCAGGCGTCATCGGCGTCGCCATCGGCACCGTCCACCGGAGGCGATGGACGTCGCTTGCCGCCGTCGGACTGACACTGGTCTTCGCAGGAGTCCCCGCCGCAGTGCTCACGCTCGTGATCGACCTCGCCTCGCCCGGGTTCCGCAAGTTGAGCTTCGACCAGATCCGGATCGTCTGGCGAGCGGTCGCCCACGTGCTCAGGCTCGCCGGTCTCGACAAGGCGGCGGCGACGGGAAGCCGGACTCTCGACTGGCTCATATCCCACTGGTGGCTCACCCTCCCGATCGGCGAAGCGGTTGCCATCGCGGTTATCGCCCTCGTCTGCCTGCGCTTTCGCGAGATCCTCGTCGTTCTCGCCCGAAGCTCGATCGAGCCGTACACGGGCGAGCTTGCCGAGCGGGCGAGCGACAAGGTGCCGGTCTCGCCCGTTCCGATCCGCGCCGAGGAAGTCACGTATCGCTATCCGGGCGCCGATCGCGACGCTCTCGCGGGTGTGACCGTCGACGTCGGGGCCGGTGAGCTGGTCGCCGTCACAGGGGAGAACGGATCGGGCAAGTCCACCCTTGTGAGCGTCATCTCCGGGCGCTTTGCTCCTGACCGCGGGAGGGTGAGGCGCCTCGGCAGGCCCGGCTACGGAGAGCCCGGCGGGACGGCGGTGGTCTTCCAACGACCCGAGAGCCAGGTCCTCGGAGTTCGCGTGCGTGACGACGTCTGGTGGGGGGTGCCGCCCGACAAGCGGCAGAGCCCGGCCGTCTACCTCGACCAGGTGGGGCTCTCGGGGCTCGAGGACCGCGAGACCTCGACGCTCTCCGGTGGCGAGCTGCAACGGCTGGCGGTCGCCTCTGCGCTTGCCCGCTCGCCGCGGCTCATCATCTCCGACGAGGCGACGGCGATGCTGGACGGAGAGGGAAGGACCGAGGTCCTGGCATTGTTGCGCCGCCTTGCGGACGACTCTATGGGCGTGGTGCACGTCACCCACATCCGGGAAGAGGCGACGGGCGCAGATCGGGTGGTGGAGCTCGAAGCGGGCCGTGTCGTAGGCGCGGGCGGCTCTTCTTCCATGGCGTCAGGCGCCTCTTCTATGGCGTCAGGCGCCGGCCGGACCACCTTCGTGCCCAGGTACGCGCCGGCCGATGCCCCGGGAAGGCCGCCGAGGGAGCGACCTCTCCTCGCGACTCTGCGCGGGGTGGGTCACGTCTACGCCGCGGGCACGCCCTGGGCTCACAGGGCCCTCAGCGCGGTCGACCTCGACCTGTACTCGGGAGAGGGCGTCGTCGTGACGGGCGCCAACGGGTCGGGCAAGACGACGCTCGCCTGGATCCTCGGCGGGTTGCTGCACCCCTCCGAGGGCGAGGCCCGCATGGGCTCCTCGATGCTCGACGAGGTCCCGGCGAGGGTGGCAGTCGCCTTCCAGCATGCCCGGCTCCAGCTCATCCGCCCGACCGTCCTCGCCGACGTCTCGCTCGGGCTCGCGCCAGAGACTGCCGAGCACCAGGCTCGGCAAGCCCTTCTCGACGTCGGCTTCGATCCCGACGAGATCGGGCTTCGCAGGATCGACGACCTCTCGGGAGGAGAGCAGCGCCGTGTCGCTCTCGCCGGTCTCATCGCCCGCAGGCCGGAGCTCCTCGTCCTCGACGAACCACTCGCCGGGCTCGACGATCCTTCCCGACAGCTCGTGGTCGCCGTCCTCGCGGGCCTCAGAGCCGCCAGCATGATCACGACGGTCGTCGTCTCCCACGACCTCGACCACCTCGAGGGGCTCGGTGACCGGGTCCTCGTTCTCACGGATGGACGCATCTCCTCAGAGGAGAGGCTCGGCGGATGACCAGGCGTGGATCCCGGCGCGGGCAGCTGAGCGACCTGCACGTCTTCAGGTACGTGCCAGCCGACAGCCCGGTCCATCGCAGCTGGGCGGGGACGAAGATCTGCGCCATCGTCGTGCTCACCCTCGGGCTCCTCCTCTGGCCCACCTGGGCAGCGGGAGGGCTCGCCCTCGTCGTCGTCCTCGTGGGTGCCCTCGTCTCGAGGATCCCCCGTGGCGTCGCTCCCCGAGTGCCGCTCTGGATCTGGCTCTTCCTCCTCGTCGGGGCCGTCATCGCCCTCCTCGCGGGTGGGGGCGAGCTCGTCGTGCTCGGGCCCTTGCGCCTGAGGGTGGGCGGGTTGGACGAGTGGGCACGTTTCTCCCTCATCGCCTTGGACCTGCTCCTGTTCGCCGCCCTCATGAGCTGGACGACCCAGCTCGCCGACCTTGCTCCCGCCCTCGGTCGTCTCGGGCGGCCGCTACGGCGCCTCGGAGTTCCGGTCGACGAGATCGTCGGCGCCATCGCCCTTGCCATACGATGCCTGCCCCTTCTCCTCGAGGAGACGAGGATGCTGCTCGCGGCGCGAAGGACTCGACTGCCCGAGACGCCGAGGAGCTGGAAGGACAGATCGCTCGCGGCCGAGCAGCTCTTCATGGCCGGGCTCCAGAGCTCCTTGCGACGAGCGCGGGAGCTGGCCGAGGCGATCGAGGCCCGGGGCGGGAAGATGAGCTCGCTCGGGGAGACGCACGAGCTCGGGCTCGCCGACCTCTTCACGGTCGCCCTGGTGCTCGCGACGACGGCCGGCATGGCGCTCTTGCGTTGACGGGGCGAGCTAGCCCGAGCTGCCTAGACTTCTGACGTGGAGCGACGCGACCTCACGAAGCGTCTCTCGGAGGTCCACGAACGCCTCGTGAAGGCTCGCCAGGAGCTGGCGATCGTCGAGGAGCAGCTGCTCGTGTTCACCGAGACGGCCGACGAGGCGAGGATACGCGCCCTTGTGTCCGAGACCCCGCTTGCGGACCACGAGTGGCAGGAGGCCCGCCGGCACGAGGAGGCCATGCTGCGCGGCCGGAACGCCGCCAAGGACCGGGTCCTCGAGTTGGAGCGGGCGCAAGACGAGCTGCTCTCGAGACTCTAGGCTGATCCGACCTGTCAGGACCACGACCGGGGGGATCCGCCGCGGTGGCGAGGTACAGCCGAGAGAGCGTGGACGGTGGCACCCATTAGAGCGAAGGAGCGCGCCAAGTGACGAGGACAGTCGTCATCGCCGAGGACGAAGCGATCGTTCGTCTTGACCTACGCGAGATCCTCGAGGAGAACGACTTCGACGTCGTAGGGGAGACGGGGCGGGGTGACGAAGCGGTTGCCCTTGCCCAGGAGCACGAGCCGGACCTCGTGATCCTCGACATAAAGATGCCGGGCATGGACGGTTTGAGCGCCGCCCGGGAGATCAACGCCTGGCGCCGTTCTGCCGTCCTCATCCTCACCGCCTTCAGCCAGCGCAACCTCATCGAGGAGGCTCGAGACGCCGGAGCGCTCGCCTACCTCGTGAAGCCCTTCCAGCAAGAGGAGCTCCTGCCCGCCATCGAGGTGGCGCTCGGGCGTTTTCTCGAGATGCAGGCGCTCGAGGCCGAGAACGCCTCCCTCGCCGACGACAAGCGGAGCCTGGAGGAGCAGCTCGAGACCCGTCGATGGGTCGACCGCGCCAAGGGAAAGCTCATGGACGACTTCGGTCTGGCCGAGGCGCAGGCCTTCTCGTTCATCCAGCAGACGGCGATGAACAGGCGTACCACGATGCGCGAGGTCGCAAAGGGCGTCGTCGACGGGTCAATCTCGCCCGAGGCGAGCAGCTGAAGCTGCCTGGGGCACACCTGCATCCCTACCCCGGTCGCGGAGGTGCTGCAGGGAGCTCTCAGGCGGTAACGAGCGACTCGACGAAGAGCTGGCGGCTTATCGCCGGCCCGAACGCAGCCGAGCGCCCGTCGACGTCGAGAGTGAGAGTGCCGTCGGGGCCTCGCGTCACGACCTTCGCCTCGACGCCTGGGATGAAGCCGCTCGAGCTCAGGTACTCGAGAGCGTTGTCGTCGACCTCGACCTGCTCGGTGATGCGGGCGAGGCGAACGATCGTCCCCGCCTCGGCCTCGGCAAGGGCGAACTGGACGCCGGTTACGGGCGGGCCACCGGGGATCGGGTTGCCGTGGGGGCAGGTCGCCGGATTGCCGAGAATCTCGACGAAACGTGCCTCTACCTCGTCAGAGATGACGTGCTCCCAACGGCCCGCTTCTGCGTGCGCCCTTGCCCAGGGAAGGCCGACGACGTCGACGAGAAAGCGCTCGGCCAGCCGGTGCTTGCGCACGACCGACTCGGCCCGTCGCTGGCCCATCGGGGTGAGGACGACGCCCCGCCCTCGCCGCTCGAGATAGCCCTCCGTCTCGAGGCGGTGGACCATCTCCGAGACCGACTGGGGGGCATGGCCGAGGCGCTCGACGAGTCTTGCCTGGATGACCTGGACGTTCTCCTCCTCGAGACCATGGATGGCCTCGAGGTACTCCTCGAGGGGCGGATGGAAGCCATCGGGCGGCACACCCTCGATCGTACCTACCATGGCGGTGTGGCTCCGTACCTGCTTCTAGACGGGCACTCGCTCGCCTTCCGCGCCTGGTTCGCCCTACAGGAGGCGAACCTCGTCACCTCCTCGGGGCAGGAGACGCAGGCCGTCTACGGGTTCGCCGGCATGCTCGGCCGCCTCCTCGACGACCACGAGCCGGCAGGCATGGCGGTGGTGTTCGACCTACCCACACCGACGTGGCGAGACGAGGTCGTCTCCGACTACAAGGCCGGCCGCACTGCCGCTCCCGAGACTTTCCACGCCCAGCTCGGCCTGATCAAGCAGATGGTCGAGCTCATGGGGATCCCCGTCGTAGAGCTGGCCGGCTTCGAAGCCGACGACGTCATCGCCACGCTGGCAGGGCGCCTCGAGGCGGCCGGCAAGGACGTGATCGTCGTGACGGGAGATCGCGACACTTACCAGCTCGTCCACGACCCTCACGTCCGGGTCCTCTACAACCGCCGCGGGGTCACCGACTACGTCCTCTACGACGAGGCCGGCATCGAGGCGAGAACCGGGGTGAGCCCGGAGAGATACCCGTTTCTTGCCGCCCTTCGCGGGGATCCCTCGGACAACCTTCCCGGCGTCCCCGGCGTCGGCGAGAAGACGGCCGCAAAGCTGGTGAACACCTACGGCGACATAGACACCCTCTTTGCCCGCCTCGGAGAGCTGAGCCCGAAGCTGCGAGAGTCCCTGACGTCGAACGAGGAACGTGTGCGCACGAACCTCCGCCTCACGCCCCTCGTGCGTGACGCCGCCGTCGAGTGCGACCTCGCCTCCCTGCGCTTCGGGGGATCGAAGCGGAAGGAGCTCGTCGACCTCCTCAACCTGCTCGAGATCGCCGCTCCGAGGGAGCGGATACTGAAAGCCCTCGACCGCCTGGAGGCTCGCGGCACGGGGGCGGGAGGGGGGGCTCTCTCGGACGGTACCGGAGGCCTCAAGACGAGAGAGCCCGGTGGAGACGCCGGCGAGGAGGAGCTGGAGGTCGAGGCGCTCACCAGCACGGGCGCCGCCCAGGAGGCGCTCGGCCGCCTCGCCGCGAGCGCCGGCCAGGTCGCCGTCGAGCCGGAGTGGGCGGGCGCCCCTGGGCGCTCGGAGCTGGTCGGCCTCGCCCTCCTTCCCATGGCGGGGAAGGGCCGGAGCGATGCGGAGGGGCCGGCAGGGGCGGGGGGCCAGGGGGAAGACGGTGCTGCCCGCAGGGTGGCGTTCTGG
>JASHRK010000056.1 GCA_030037405.1 Acidimicrobiales bacterium
GTTGCCCTCCCGGGCGTCGTACTTCGCCATGAAGGTGATCGAGCACCTCTCCTGCGCGGCGATCTCCTTCGCGCCCGTCTTGTAGAGGACGTGCTCGTCAGCCTTGGCCACGAGCTCGTCGTAGCGAAACGCCATCTCGTGCTGGCCGAGATTGCACTCCCCCTTCACCGACTCGACGCCCATGCCGGCGGCGGCCATCTCCCGGCGGATGCGCCCGAGCAGCCGCTCGACGCGGGACGTCCCGAGGATCGAGTAGTCGACGTTGTAGCGGTTCGCCGGCGTCAGGTTGCGGAAGCCTGCGTCGTGGGCGTCCTCGTAGCTGTCCTCGAAGACGATGAACTCGAGCTCGGTCCCGCCGAGTGCCTTCCAGCCGCGTCTTGCGAGACGTTCCACCTGGCGCTGGAGGATCCGGCGAGGTGACGGCTCGACGGGATCGCCGTTCTCCCATGCGAGATCGGCGTGGCAGATGGCGCTCGCCTCGTGCCACGGCAGGGGGCGTAGCGTCGAGAGGTCGGGGCGCATCACGAAGTCTCCGTAGCCGGTCTCCCACGACGACATCGCGTAGCCGGGCACGGTGTTCATGTCGACGTCCACCGCCAGCAGGTAGCTGCAGCCCTCCGTGGCATGGGGGACGACCTCGTCGAGGAAGTGACCTGCGTCGAAGCGCTTGCCCTGCAGCCGTCCTTGCATGTCCGTGAGGACGACGAGGACGGTGTCGACGGCGCCGGTCGCGACGAGCTCGGTGAGCTGCGGCAGGGAGAGCCACGACGGTGCGCGACTCAACCTCCTCTCACCCGCTCTCTTCGGACTGGAGCTCCATCTCGATGTGCCGGAGCTCCTCCTCGGTCCCTTGCACGCGTGGCCCGACGAACCACTTCCTCGCAGACACGAGGTACCAGCCTCCTGCGCCGAAGAGGACGACGCCGACGGCGACGGGTGCGTAGTTGAAGGTCGTGGCGGTTACCGGGGAGACCTCGGGGGCGACGAAGAGGGCGGTGATGATAACGATCCAGACGATGGCGATCCAGCCGATGACGGCGCTCGCCTTACCGAGGTGCCACGGCCCCCGCACGAAGCCGTCGCCCTTCAGCCTGTGGAGCAGGACGGGGATGCCGTATGCGACGTAGAGACCGATGGTCGCGATGGACGTGACGGCCGCATAGGCGGTCGGGCTCCAGAGATACGGGACGCCGAGGATAAAGGCCGCCACGACGGCCAGCCAGATCCCGTTCGTCGGCGTGCGGGTCCGCTTGTTCACCTTGTGCCAGAAGTTCGAGCCTGGGATGGCGCCGTCGCGGGAGAAGGCGTAGATCATGCGGGAGTTGGCGGTCACCGATGACATCCCGCAGTAGAACTGGGCGCCGACGACGACGAAGAGCAGGAGCTCGCCGATGTGCCGGCTCGTCGCCCGGATGAAGATGTCGACAGGCGAGACGCCGGAGATCGGTGCCGCCACGTCCAGGTTGTACTGGGCCGGATTGATGGCGTGGGTGACGCCGATCAGCAGGATCCAGCCGGCGACGAGCGACACGACGATCGAGAGCACGATGCCCCACGCCGAAGCCGTCCTCGCGTACTTCGTCTCCTCGCTCACGTGGGCTGAAGCGTCGTAGCCCGTGAAGGTGTACTGCGCGAGCAGCAGACCGATGAGGAAGACGTAGACGGGCACGCCGCCGAAGGTGTAGCCGGTGTCGTTGACGAAGTGAGTGAAGGTGTACCCCCACGGCGCGTGGTGGGTCGGGATGAAGAAGAGCACCCCGAAGATCAGGAGGACGCCGAGGATGTGCCACCAGACCGAGATGTCGTTGAGCATCGCCACGAGCCTGATCCCGAAGGTGTTCATCAATCCGTGTAGGAAGAGGACACACGCGTAGACGATGACGATGTAGCCCCGTGACGTCGGGTAGCCCCAGAAGAGGTGGAGCAGGGCGTCGGCGAAAAGGGCGAGCCCGAAGTCGATGCCCGCCGTGATGCCGAACTGGCCGAGGAGGTTGAACCATCCCGTCATCCAGCTCCAGGCCGGCCCGCTCTTGCCGGGGGCGAGCTTGGCCGACCAGTAGTACAGGCCGCCTGCCGTCGGGAAGCTCGAGGCGATCTCGGCCATCGCCAGGCCCACGAGGACGACGAAGACCCCTACGACGGGCCAGCCGATCGTCATGTCGATCGGGCCGCCCGTCGTCATGCCGAAGCTGTACAGCGTGAGGCAGCCGGAGAGGATCGAGATGATGGTGAACGAGATGGCGAAGTTGGAAAAGCCCCCCATCCGCCGCAGCAGCTCCTGCGCGTAACCCAGCCGGTGCAGGTCGACCACGTCTTGATCGATGGTGGCCCCCTGTTGGCTGGCTGCGACCGAAGCAGAGTCCGACATCCCTCACCTCCCCCGATCCTGGCGGATCGTGCGCGTGTGTATGTCCCCCCCAAGGACAAATGGACCACGATTAGTCCGTTTATCTAGCAAGGGATGCTGGGCCTGTCAAGGGTGGTGTCGGATCCTCTGCTGCTCAGCCGAGGAAGCCACGCAGGAGGGCGGCCGTTCCCTCGAGATGCTCGGCTGTAGCCTGCCTGGCGGTCTCCTCGTCTTGGCGAAGGATGGCGTCCACGATCGTGGCGTGCTGGTCGTTCGAGTGCCTCAGATTCACCTCGAGGAGCGGGATGGCGTCGAGGAGGTCGTTCAGCCGCATGCGAGCGTCCGCCATGGCGGCGACGAGCGACGGAGATCCCGTCAGCTCCGCGATGGCCAGATGGAGACGGGAGTCCGCCCGGCGGTAGCCGACCAACTTGGCGTGCGCCGTCTCTCGCAGATAGCGCTCGAGGTGTGCCCGCTCGGACCGGGACGTCGCTCGCTTGGCCGCCACGCTCGCGACGCCGATCTCGAGAGCTTGTCGGAGCGCGAGGGCGTCGTGCAGCTCCTCCCGGCTCACCCCGGCGGCACGAGCGCGCAGGTCCTTCATCGTCTCGGTCGGCTCGTAGGTGACGAAGGTCCCACCGAGGCGACCGTGGCGCGACTCGACGTAGCCGGCGGCGCGAAGGGAGCGAATCGCCTCGCGAAGCGTCATCCTGCTCACTTCGAGCCTGCTTGCAAGCTCCCGCTCGGCGGGCAGTCTCTCGCCGTCGCCGACGAGGCCGAGCTTCACGGCGGTGAGGAGCCGCTCGACCGTCCCCTCGAAGGCGTTGCCGGAGCGCACAGGGCGCAGGACCGCCTCGGTAGCGTCGACCCGATCGGCGGCGCGCCGCCTGCCGTCCGGCGCACGACGCACCTTGCCGGCCGAGAGGCGAGCTCTCGGGGTGGTGCTCATGGCCGAGATGGTACGGCTACAAGCGGCCGGCAAGCGCCTCCTCGACCATCCGGCGCAGCTCGTCACGGCGGAGCTTGCCGTTCGTCGAGACGGGCAGCTCGTCGACGAAGATGACCACTCGCGGGTAGGCGTACGCCGCCACCCTCTCCCGCACCAGCGCCTTCAGCTCGTCTGCAAGCTCGTCACATGGCGCCACGCCCGGCCGCAAGACGACGCAGGCCCCCACCGTCTTGCCGTCGCCGCCCGGCCGTTCGATCCCGACCACGCCGGCGTCGGCGACAGCCTCGTGGGTAAGGAGCTCCGACTCCACTTCGCCCGGGCCGACGCGGTAGCCCGACACGAGTATCAGGTCGTCGCCACGGCCGTGGACGAAGAGGAAGCCGTCCCGGTCGAAGTGGCCGAGGTCGCCGGTGCGGAACCACTCCTCGCCCTCTTGCAACGGTGGCTCGCAGCCACGCCCGTTCCAGTAGCCGAGCATCCGTATGGGGTCGTCGGCGGCGAGGGCGATCTCACCGGCGGCGAGCGGCCCGAGCACCTTGCCGTCGTCGTCGATGACGGCGACGCGCCGTCCCGGCACAGGCCGTCCGGCGGCGCCGTCTGGGGTGGCGAACAAGCTGGCGCAGCTGACAGCCAGGTCGTTGGCCTCCGTCAGCCCGTAGTCGTCGTTCACCGGGCAGGAGAAGGCCTCCCGAGCCCAGTCGAGGACTTCGGGCGAGTAGCTCTCGCCCCCCGTCATGATCGCTCTCAGGAGGAGACGTGAGCCTGTCTCGGGCGGCTCGGCCCGCAGCTTCCGCAGCGCCGCCGGGGCGAGGAAGGCGCACGTCACCCCGTGCGAGGCGACGAGACGGTAGGTGCCGGCGGCAGAGAAACGTGCCTTGCTCGCCACGACCGGGTACCCGAAGTAGAGGGCGACGAGGACGACCTGCAGGCCGCCGAGCCACGACCACTCCGACGGCGTCCAGTAGATGTCGCCGGGCCGAGGGGCGAGCTCGAAGACACGGCGGAAGCCGGGCACCTGGGCGAGCAACATCCGGTGGGCGAGGACGACGCCCTTCGGCGGGCCGGAGGTGCCCGAGGTGTAGAGGAGGAACGCCGGGCTGTCGGCGGTCGTGTGAGGACGGGGGAGCGCCTTCCCGCCCGGCACGCTGCCGCCGTCGACCACGACCACGTGATCGATGCCGCCGACTGCAGAGTCGCCGAGCCTTTCGGTCCCCTCGAGATCTGTCACGAGCACGTGAGCCCCGCTGTGGCGGATGCAGCGATCGAGGGCACCCCGCCCGAGCACCTGGGCGAGCGGCATGGCGACGGCGCCGAGCTTCAGGGCGCCGAACGAGAATGCGAGCATCTCGGCGCTCTGTGGCAGGTGCACCGCTACCGGTTCACCGCGCCGCACGCCGAGGGCGGCGAGCAAGCCTGCGGCCTCCTCGCTGCGCGCATCGAGGTCTCCGAAGGTCGTGACGAGAGGAGCCCGGTCCTCGCCGCGGTCCTCGATGACGGCGGGCGCATCCGGGGTCGCTCGGGCGTGGCGCTCGCAGGTCAGCTCGGCGACGTTCACCGAGGCGGGAGAGCTCACCTCTCGAGAGAGGCCGGCCAGGCCGTCTCCTGGGCGAATCGCCGCTCCCACACCCGGGCCGCCGCCAGGACGCGGGCGTCGTCAAAGCGCCGGCCCATCAGCTGGAACCCAAGCGGCAGCCCGCTGTCGGAGAACCCGCAGGTGACGCAGCAAGCGGGTTGGCCCGTTATGTTGGCGACGAAGTCCATCGCCGACCAGTCGCCTTCGCGGGCGTCCGCCGGGGTCGACAAGGGCCCGTCCTCGCCGATCGGATAGGGGAGCGACTGCTGGCCCGGATAGAGGACGAGGTCGAAGTCGTCGAAGAGGCCCGACCATGCCTGGGCGATGTCGAAGCGGGCATGCAGGGCGTCGACGTAGTCGGTCGCCCGCATAGCTGCGCCCGCCTCTATCCAGGAGACGCTGTCGGGAGCGAGCTCGCCCGCTCGGTCGAGATAACGAGCATGGGCGGCGTGGATGGCCGCTTTGGCGAGGCTGAGCCAGACCGGAAGCGGGTCCGGCGTCGCCGGGTGCGCCTCGACCAGGTCACATCCGAGCTCCGAGAAACGCTCGACTACCGCCCGGAACTCCTTTCTCACCTCCGGCACGAGTCGCGCCCAGCCGAAGTCCTCGCTCACCGCGATCCGCCACCCGCTCAGGTCGTCAAGGTGCTCGCCGGGATCACGGAGCCCGTCGGTGGGGACGGCCAGCGCTTCGGGGTCACGCGAGTCGGGCCCGGCGAGGACGGCCAGCATGGCGGCGGCGTCCCTCACCGTCCGCGCCATCGGGCCCGTCACGCTCAGGAAGAGCCAGCCGGCGAAGCCTGGCTTGGTGGGGACGAGGCCGAGGCTCGGTTTGTGGCCGACCACGCCGCAGAAGGCAGCCGGCATTCGGATCGAGCCACCGGCATCGGTCCCGACGGCAAGAGCCGCCATCCCGGTCGCTACTGCCACCCCAGACCCGCTGCTCGACCCGCCCGGGACGAGAGCCGGGTCCCACGGGTTGTGCGTGACGCCCCACACAGACGAGGCCGTGTCACCGCGGTAGCCGAGCTCGGGCATGTTGGTCATACCGACGACCACGACCCCGGCTTCGACGAGCCGCGAGACGACGACCGATGTCTCGGTCGGCACGAAGTCCCTCAGCACTTTCGACCCGGCGGTGGCCGGGACTCCGGCCATCCACACCATGTCCTTCACCGCGAGGGGCACCCCGGCAAGGGGCAGCTCCTCGCCACGGGCGACTCTGGCGTCGACGGCACGGGCCGCCTCGAGAGCCCGGTCGTCGAGCGTGGTCGTGAACGCCCCGAGGGGAGGGTCCAGCTGCGTGATGCGCTCGAGCGAGGCCTCGGCGAGCTCGACGGCAGACGCCGCGCCCGAGCGAACCAAGGCCGCGAGGTCGACCGCCGGTGCCAGGAGATCCGTCACACGTCGTCAGCCGATCCAGAAGTTGGCGAAGTCGTTGTTCGACAGCTGGATCCCCGTGCGGCAAGGGACGATGCCGTGCACGTTGCGGGCGTGCCCATCGACCACCGGAGGGAAGTAGGGGATGATGTAGCCGCCCGAGTCGTAGTCGATCAGCTGCATCTCATGGGCGATCTCCGTGCGTTTGGCCGTGTCGACCGTGGCTAATGCGTCGTCGTAGAGCGAGGTGTACTTGGGGTCGTCGAAGTGCGTCTCGTTGAACGGCGACACCGGCAGGGTGCAGTACGAGACCTGAGGCACGTAGCGCCCGTAGTACCAGTAATCCTGGGCGAAAGTCCACTTCAGGTAGTTCGGACCGTAAAGCGTCGTGCTCGTCACCGTCCGGAGGTCGATAGTCACGCCAGCTGCTCGCGCCTGTTGTTGCAATACCTCGGCCGCCTCCACGGTCCCCTGCGAGATGTCGGCAGCCACGAGGGTGACGTGGAGGTCCTCGTGGCCCGCCTTCTTCAAGAGATGCTTGGCGTAGGCGATGTCCTGGTGCCGCTGCGGGATCGCCCGGTCGTAGGCAGGGTCCCAGATCGAGAAGATGTCGTTCCCGATCGTGCCGTGACCGGCGAAGATGAGCTCGAGCATCTCGGGGCGGTCCACGATCCAGCGCATCGCCTGGCGGACGTTCACGTCGTTGAAGGGAGCGACGTCGACCCGCATCGTAAAGGGCGTCCAGCCGCCGCCGTCCGAGATGACGACGTCGGCACCGCCGTTCTTCACGGTGTCGATGGCGCTCGCGTCGAGCAGGTTGACGACGTCGATCTGCCCGGAGAGAAGCCCGTTCACCTGGCTCGTCTCGTCGGCGAAGTCCGTCGTGACGACCTGATCGGCGTAGGGCAGACCCGCCTGCCAGTAGTCGTCGTTGCGCTCGAAGACGCTCTCTTCTCCCGGTGTGAAGGAGACGTACTTGAACGGACCGGTGCCGACCGGCTTGTGCGGGTCGTAGCCGGCGGGGACGATGTAGCAGTCGTAGTAGGCCGCTGCCAGCGTCTGGTCGAAGACGGAGTTCGGGGTGTGGAACGGCACCTCGAGAGTGAGAGCGTCGAGCCTCTTGATGCCGGCGGAGTCCATTGTGCTGAAGCCGGCAGCTCCCGGGAGGGGTGACTTCGCGTTGGTGATGCGGCGCAGCGTGAAGATGACGTCGTCGGCCGTGAGGTCCTTGCCGTTGTGGAACGTGACGCCCGATCTCAGTCGGATCGTCCACGCCGTCGCCTTGTCGTTCGGCGTGATCTCTTCGGCGAGCACCAGCTTGGTGAGCGCCTCGTCGTCGAGCATCACGAGCGGGTTGTAGAGCTGGGCGAGGCGGGCGAAGTCGACGACGTTCAGGCCGTCGTTGGCATCCAGGGTGTCAGCACTCGTCCCACCGGTAAGACCCGCCCGGAGCGTTCCGCCTCGCTTTGGCCGCGCCCCGTCGCGTGCCGCCGTGCGGGGCATCGCGGAGCGCGACGAGCCATGTCCGAGCCAGACACCCCCGGCCGCAACGACAGCGCCGCTTACCCCCGCCTTTCTCAGAAACTGCCGACGGTCGAGGAGTGGCTCGGTGGAATCGGTCATCGTTTCTTTCCTCCTTTTGCTCGGCGACCTGGCCGCCCGTGAGACCTCGTCTTCGTGAGTAGGCTCCCAGCGCCATGGAGAGCGGAGGAGCACGGCGGGGCCAGGAGAGCCAGACCGTCGCCCGAGCGCTCGAGCTCCTCAGCCTCGTCGCCGCCAGCCCCGAGCCACTCACGACGAGAAAGCTCGCCGAGAAGAGCGGTCTCTCGCGCCCGACGACCTACCGCCTCCTCGTGACCCTCGAGCGTCAGGGGTATCTCGACCGGGTGCAGGAACATGCCTTCACACTCGGCTACAAGGCGACGCGCATGTCGGGAGTGCGCGCCTCGCACCAGGCGCTCGCGAGGCGGGCGCGGCCCGTGTTGGAGGCTCTCATGGACGAGGTGGGAGACACGTCTTCGCTGAGCGTCCCGGTCGGAAGCGCCGTCGTCGAGATCGAGCAGATCGACCCGCCCCACCCGGTGCGCCAGATGAGCTACATCAACATGGCCTTCCCCTTGCACTGCAGCTCGAACGGGAAGGTGATGCTCTCCGAGATGACGGCCGTGGAGCTCGATGCCTATCTGTCCCGTCCCCTCGAGCCGTGGACACAGCGGAGCATCACCGAGCCGGAGCGCCTCCGTCAGGAGCTGTCCGTCGTGCGCGCTGCCGGCTATGGCACTTCGATCGCAGAGCTGTATGACGGGATCAACGGCATCTCGGCTGCGTTGCGCGACGAGAGCGGAGTCACGATCGGCTTCGTCGGGGTGTCTGGACCGGACTTCCGCCTTACCGAGAGACGCGTACAAGAGGCCGCCAACGCAGTCCTGCGAGCGTGCCAAGCGATCCGCACTGCCCTCAAGTCTGACGTCTCCGTCCAAGAGCGCTCCCCCTAGACCGGTCCGGACCCCGCCAGGCTTGCCTTCGCCCGTTGCCGGTGTCCCTCGTGCCTGCATGTGTCTGCATTGCAGAACCTGTAAGCAGGATGCAGACAT
>JASHRK010000057.1 GCA_030037405.1 Acidimicrobiales bacterium
TCGTCGACGGCGACAAGAAACGACGCCGGTGGTACCAAGGGGAGGCTGGCCGCGCCGCCCCCGGCACCGACGTCGAGCACAGTCCCCCCGCCCGGGAGAGCCTCGAGAGCCCGCTCTCTCGACGGGCTCGGTCGGGGGTTCTCGAGGGCTGCCCGAGCCGCCCTCGAGAAGAGCTCGGGAGAGAAGCCGAAAGGAGACTCGGGAGCCGCCCTCAGGATCTCGTCCGGGATCTTCCAAGAGTCGAGGCCTCGCCTCCAACAGAGCGCGGCGGCGCCGGCGGCGCCCGTGGCACCCCCCGTCGCAGCTCTGCGGTCCGGGCTCTCCGTCGTGGGTCGCGACCCTTCGTCCTCGGGCATGCCCAACAGGATCCCTCCGGCAAGAGGGAGCCGCCAACCCGGCCTGGCTCGCCTGGCGACGCGGAGCGCCAGTCTTGGCGCCTACGGCGCCGGCGATCCGTGGTTCCCGTGGTTCCTTCGGTGACCGGGGCCGTCGCCGTTTGGCACTACGAGAAGGAGCATGTCTCCTGGCGCCACTTCGGGGTCCTCCCCTACTCCGAGAGAGACCTTGCCTTCGTGGACGACACCGAGGATCAGCTCCGGCCTCGCCATGCGCACGGCGCTCAGCGGCTGCGTCTCCGCGCCCCGGTCGACGAGTCGCTCTACGAGGCGGTGCTGTTCGCCTCGCACGAGGTGCATGAGCAGCTCGCTCGCATGGGGCGCCTCGAGGCCCTTCGCGACCGTGTGACCGGTGAGGTCGTCGGGGGACAGTACCTGGCTGACCCCGAGATCCTTCAGCGGCTGCAGCAGCCGCCGCGAGCTCACGAGAGCCGTGATGGGGACGCCGGGCGCCTCCTGGTGGACGAGCACGGCCGTCACGAGCACGTCGCCGTCGTCCTCGGCGGCAATCAGGATATGGTCAGCGCCGGCGGGCTTGCCGGCACGGAGGATCTCCTCCGACGTCGGATCCCCCTGTATGACGTGGACGTGGGCGGGCACGCTGGCGGGCTCGACGTCGGCGACAAGCACGACGGCATCACCGGCCACCGCGAGCTCCTCCAACACGACCGGCACGGCCGGGTGCATCCCGAGCACAAGGCGGTACGAACCCTCGGGGAAATGCTCCCTCATCTGCATGATCCTCCTTACTCCGTTGGCCACTGCTGAGCCCGTGACGACGGCGAATGCTCCGGCGAGGAGGGGGATGGTCGTGAGCATCACGACAGAGGCCACGAAACGGCCCGAGGCGTTGTGCGGGGTCACGTCTCCGTACCCGACCGTCGTCGCTGTCGTGATCGCCCAGTACCAGCCCGTGGTGACAGGAAGATGCTGCGTCGCCGCGAAGACGACGCCGCCCACCACGACGAAGGTCACGGCGCCGCCGATCAGCATGAGCGCGTGGTGCCGAGGTTTGGCTCTGAGCAGCCGGACCAGGATCAACGTCACCGCTGCATCCTTGCATTTCGCGGCACGGAACTCTGCCGCGAGTGCTCCGGCGTGCCCGAGCGCCCGGGGTCCGAGCGCCAGCCCCGTGAGCCCGCCGGCGCTATCGTCAGCCCGCCGGCGCTATCGTCAACCTCTCACGGCGTCGAGGATCCGCTCCCGCGTGTCGGGACGGGGCCAGCCGGCGAGCACGAGGCTCGTGACGCAGGTCGGGCGCCACCGCGCCTCGATGTCGGCGACGATCTTGTCGGCGGGCCCGACGAGGGCGACGTCCTCGACGAGGGCGGTCGGGATGCTGGCAGCCGCCTCGTCCTTCTTGCCCGCGAGATAGAGCGACTGCACCTCGTCACAGACCTCCGACCATCCCATCCTCGCGAACACGTCGAGATGGAAGTTGGCGCCCTTGGCCCCCATGCCGCCGATGTAGAGAGCGAGAAGCGGCTTGAGGGCGCCGGCTGCGCGCTCGACGTCGTCGTCCTCGACGAGGCAGGTGACACTGGTGACTTCGAAGCCGGAAGGGCTCTGGCGTGCTCCCGGGCGCCCAAAGCCCTCGGCGAGAGCCTGGCGGTAGAAGGCATCGCTCTTGGGCGAGAACCAGAAGGCGAGCCAGCCGTCGGCGATCTCTGCGGCGAGGGCTACGTTTCTTGGGCCCTCGGCGGCGAGGTACACCGGGAGGTCAGTCCGCAGAGGATGGACCGTCGACTTGAGAGCCTTGCCGAGCCCCGCTCCGCCCGGATAGGGAAGCTGGTAGTGCCGGCCGGAGAAGGAGACCGCCTTCTCACGGGCGAAGACCGTTCGCAAGATCTCGAAATACTCCCGCGTGCGCTCGAGGGGGCGCGGGTACGGCTGGCCGTACCAGCCCTCCACCACCTGGGGGCCGGAGGCGCCGATGCCGAGGAGGACCCGCCCCCCGGAGAGGTGGTCGAGGGTCATCGCCGCCATGGCGAGCGCCGTCGGCGTCCTCGCCGCCATCTGGCAGATGGACGTCCCGAGCTTGATGGAACGGGAGCGAGCGCCCCACCAGGCAAGGGGCGTGAGGGCGTCCGATCCGTACGCCTCTGCGGTCCAGAAGCTGTCGACGCCGAGGGCTTCGGCCTCGGACAGCAGCTGCTCGACGCCCGGCGGCGGCCCGGCGCCCCAATACCCGGCTGACACCCCGACTTTCATCTCTCTTGCCTGCCTTCACGAGTACGGCGCGGCGAGTCCGCGTTTGCGCCCCGTCACGACAGCCAGAAGCTGCGCAGATCGTAGTCGTCGAAGGAGACCCCGACCTTCGAGGAGACGACCCCGTGCACCTGGCTGGCGTAGCCGTCGATGACAGGCGGGAAGAGCAGGATGATGTAGCCACCGCTGTCGTAGTCGATCTTCTGCATCTCGTGGGCAAGCTCCGTCTGGCGGGCCGGGTCCACGGTCTTCAGAGCCTCGGAGTAGAGGGCGTTGTAGCGCGGATCGTCGAAGTGGCATTCGTTGAAGGGAGCCGTCGGGATCGTCGCCAGCGCCACCTGCACGAGGTAAGGGGCGTAGTACCAGAAGTCCTGGGCGAAGACCCAGTGCAGATAGCTCGGACCGTAGAACTCCGTCGCGTTCACGACGCGGAGAGCGACCGAGACACCGGCGGCCGAGGCCTGCTTGGCGAGGACCTGGGCCATCGAGGTCGTGCCCTGGGCGATGTCGCTCGTGACGAGCTGTGTCTTCAGGTGCTCGTGCCCCGCCTTGCGGAGCAGGAAGCGTGCCTCGTCGAGGTCCTGGTGCCTCTGCGGGAGGTCGTGGTCGTACTCGGCGTCCCATATCGAGAAGACGTCGTTGCCGATCGTGCCGTGGCCGCCGAAGACGGTCGCCATCATCTCCCGCCTGTCAACGATGAGCCGCATGGCCTGGCGAACCCTCACGTCGTTGAAGGGGGCCACGTCGACGCGCATCGTGAAGGGCGTGAAGCCCCCTCCAGGGGAGACCACGACCCGCCCGCCCGAGGACTCGACGGCGCTCACGGCGTCGGCCGAGAGAAGGTTGACGATGTCGGCCTCCCCGGACTCGAGGGCGTCGATCTGCGAGGTCTCGTCGGAGTAGTCGCTCATGGTCACCGCATCGAGGTAAGGGTGGCCTTCCTGCCAGTAGTCCTTGTACCTGACGAAGGTGCTCTGTACCCCGGGCGTGAACGACTTGTACCTGAAAGGCCCGGTGCCGACCGGGTTCTTCGGGTCGTAGCCGGAGGGCACGATGTAGCAGTACTGGTTCGCCGCCGCCCCCCGAAACGTCGAGAAGGGTGTCTTGCAGGGCACGCTCACGGTGAGGCGGTCGAGCTGTTTGAGCCCTGCCGCGTCTATCGGGGCGAGGGTGGGAGCACCGGGAAGGGGCGCCTTCGGGTCGAGGATGCGGCGCAGGCTGAAGATCACGTCCTCGGCCGTCAGGTCCTTCCCGTTGTGGAAGGTGACGCCCGGGCGGAGGCGGATCGTCCAGCTCGTGGCGTCGGAGTTCGGCTCCATGCTCTCGGCCAGGCACGGCTCGGCGACGACGTCCGTGCTCCAGGTGAGGAGGGTCTCGTAAAGCTGGGCGATACGAGCAAAGTCGACGTTGTTGACGCCCGCCTGGGCATCGAGGGTGTCCGCGCTCGTCCCGCCCGTGAGGGCGGCAGTCAGCGTGCCGCCCCGCTCTATCCGCTCTCGATACCGAGCGGTCGTGCTGGCACCCGATGTCCCGCCGCACGCCGCCAGGCCCGCACCCGTGCCGGCGAGCGCTCCCGCCGCGAGCGCTCGCTCGAGGAAGTCGCGCCTCGTCAGGGTACGCCTCGCGAGCCGCCCCGAAGGCCCGCCGTCATCAGAGGTCGAAGTGTCCATGGTGGCTCTCCTTTGTTCGCTGTCGTCGTCCTGCCCCTCGACAGGAGCGTGCCTAGAGGTCCTCGGGAGCGCGCTCCGTCCGGACCTCGACGGAGCGGGAGGTGACCACGAGGTCGCCGGCCTCGTCGCGGTACTCGGTGATCGTTTCTTCGAAACGCAACTTCCCTCCGCGCCGGCCCTCGCGTTCCCACGAGCGCCCCTTCGACGTCGTGGCGCTGAGGACGTCTCCGACCTCGAGAGGACGGGCGTAGAGGTAGTGCTGCTCGGCGTGGAGGGCGAGGACCTCTTCCGAGCCTGAGCCGCCCGACCCGATGCCCGGCCAAGCCCGGCCGGGCTTCGGCCTGAGCGGGTAGTCGGGATCGAAGTGAGCGCCCGCCTCGACGAACGTCGGAGGGGCGATCACGCCGTCGAGCCCCCTCGATGCTGCGTCGTCGGCGTCGACATAGACCTGGTTCCCATCGCCGATGGCGCGGGCGAAGGCCATGACGTGGCCCGCTTCGACGGGAAAGCGCTCGATCGGCATGGCGTCTCCTCTCGGGTACCTCAGGTAGCTCAGGTCGTGCCGCCGTCGACTCCGACGACCTGGCCGGTGACATAGGAGGCGTCGTCGCAGGCAAGGAAGGCGATCACTGCCGCCACCTCTTCGGCGCTGGCGAAGCGGGCAAGGGGGATGCGCTCTCGCAACCGGCGGAGGATCTCGTCGGGCACCTTCTCGATCATCGGCGTCTCGACCATCCCGGGAGCCACGGCGTTGCAGCGGATCCCGTGCGATGCCTGCTCGAGGGCCACGGTCCTGGTGAGCGCCACGATCCCCGCCTTCGCCGCCGCGTAGTTCGCCTGGCCGAAGGAGCCGTGGCGCGACTCGGAGGACACGTTGACTATCGCCCCGCCCGAGTTCGCCCCGCCCGAGTTCGCCCGGCCGGCTCCGGTCATGGCCGGGATCATGATCTGGCAGCCGAGAAACGTCCCCCGGAGATGGACGTCGATCACCTCTTGCCACTCCCCGTCGGTCATCTTGAGCAGCGACCGGTCACGCGTGATGCCGGCGTTGTTGACGAGAACGTCGAGTCCACCGCAAGCATCGGTGATGCGCTCCATCAATGCCGTGACGGAATCGTACTTACTGACATCGGCCTCGAAGACGTGGACCAGGACGCCGTGGCGACGCAGCCGTTCGGCAGTCTCGTCGGCGTCGCGGCGATTGTGGCCGTCCGGGTCGGCGAAGTAGTTGACGATGCAGGCGGCGCCGG
>JASHRK010000058.1 GCA_030037405.1 Acidimicrobiales bacterium
GGGTTTCTCGTGCTGGGCGGAGGTGCTGCTCAAGCTGGGCGCGTCGGCCCGAGCACCCATCTCAGCTTGAGCAAGCCCAAGAGACCCTCGACGCTGCGGCGGAGCACACTGCTTCGCGCCGGCCGTACCTCGCCCACCGTTACGGGCAGCTCCGCGATCTCGAGACCGGCGCGCTCTGCCCGGCAGGCGACCTCGACGTCGAAGAGGCCGCCCCCTGAGCGCGTCTCTTGGACGAGGGGGAGAAGAGCAGACCTGTTGAATGCCTTGATCCCGTGGGCGTCGCTCACCTTGAGGCCGAGCAACCGGCGCATGCAGATCGCAAACCCGGCTGTGAGGACTCTACGCGCAAGCGGCCGGCGGTCCTCGGAACGCTTCGCCCGCTTGCTCGCCACCACGATCGCGGCCGAGCCGGACGAGAGGAGATCGCTCGCAGCCTCGAGAAACGCCACGTCGTAGTAGTCCACGTCGAAGTTCACGACGATGGCGCCGCGGGCAAGGAGGAAGCCCGTGCGAAGGGCCTCGCCGTAGTCGGCCTCGGGGAGGCGTACGAGCGTGACCGAGGAGATCTCCTCCGACAGCTGGGACGCCACCTCGGCCGTCTCGTCGGTCGAGCCGTTCTCGACGACGAGGAGCTCGTAGGAGAGCTGGCGTGCGCTCAGCTCGCGGGAGAGGTGGCCGAGCGTGTCGGGGAGGAGGGCGGCTTCGTTGTGGGCAGGGAGAACGATCGAGAGACTCGGTGGGGCGTCGTCCTCGTCTGAATCAGGGTCATCGTCTGGCAGGCTGTTCTCACCGGCGGGCGTCTCCGGGGCGGGGGCGAGCGGTGGGACACCGGGAAACGGAGGGCTCGTAGGGCTGGACGGGCTCGTTGGGGTGATGGGGGAGTCCGTGATGGCCGGCGGCGGTGGGGTCGCTGTGATGAGGGCCCCGAGGCCCACGACTCCAACGAGGGAGGCGATCTTGCCGGCCCAGTCGGCGGTAGAGGTGCCGTAGGTGAGGGTGACGGTGTGGGACGTCGGCACCACGACCATCAGGTTCGGCGACACCTCGTAGGGGCCGGTCGCACCCGAGGCCGTCCAGTTCGGGAAGTACGGGATCTTGACGAGCGTCGGCTCACCGGTGCGGGAGACGTGGAAGGAGATCGAAGAGCCGCCGTAGCGGATATCGCTGATCGTGGTCTTCGGGATGGGGACCGATCGAGCGGGGGGGACGAGCGTACCGATCCGGGCTCGGGGCCAGCTGGCGGGACCCGACCGGGCGAGAAGCGTCGGCCAGTACTGCTCGCTCTCGTACCACTTGAGCGTGGTGTCCAGCCAGGGCCCCGCCGCGCTCGACTCGACCACCGGCAGATGGGTCAGTGGCACGACGAGCGAGCTGTCCTTGATGAGGTAGAGGACGATGTGCGGGTCGGGCACCGGTTGGCCGTTGTATGGCCCTGGTATCCCTGGTGCCGACCCGATCCGCACGAGGGAGGGGTCGGCGGCGGCCGCTGCCTCGACAGGCGGCGACATCGCCAGGAAGTACCGGACTCCCATGAGCTGGAGGTGGCGGATGCCGTCGGGCAGGTTGAAGCCCGGGTACTTGAGGCCGGCGACGGGGTCGGGTGCCTCCCCGTTCTGCGAGACCTCGCTCACGTCGAGGAAATGGAAGGGGTTCGTAGTCGAGGACTCGTAATAGATGCCGTCCGTCGTCTGCATGCACCCATCCGTCCACATCGGCAGCGACATCATCGTGTCGGTCGAGCCGAAGGGGTCGTTCGTCTCCGAGATGTACTCGTACTGCAGCCTCCCGCAGCCGTACTTCTTCCCGGCCCTGTCGAGGAGCCGGACCATGTCCTCGAAGATCGGCCAGCCGGATTTGGCCTGGAGGCCGCTGTAGTTCCACTCGACCCATCCGTCGACCTGGATGTGCGAGGCGGGGACGGCGAAGCCGAGGAAGCCTGAGCCTTCGAGGCCGCCGGCGAAGACCGAGCCCACGAGGGCGCCGAGGGTGCCTATCACCATGGCGGCAGATACGAAGCCCGAGGGGGCTACGAGGCGCCCCATCGCCCGGAAGAGCTCGCCGAGACCGTAGGCGGCGAGAAGAGCGGTGAAGAGGAACCAGAAGGGCAGCCATCTGGCGTTGTAGACGAGGCCGGAAGGGAGCCAGCGGAAGGCGAGGACGCTTCCGGCGGCTGAGATCGTAAGCACGAAGGCGACCCTGTGCCTTGCGATGATCGACCCGAGGGCCCCGAGCGCGGCGGGGAGGAGGACGAAGAGGTAGTCCTTCGGGATGAAGTTGGTGGACAGCCAGTGAGGCCCGCCCACGGGGGAGTAGTTCATCGACGAGGAGTACTGGAGGTCGGCGGCGAACGGCAAGAGCCACCAGGCGGCGAGAAGACCACCGACGATGCCGATCGGCACGATGACCTTGAGCGAGCTTCGTAGCGTGCTGGGCCGAAGCGTGGCCACCGAGAGGATGGCGGCGCTGGCGCCGAAGGCAAGAGCGGGGACCACGTGGCACACGCACGTGACGGCGAACAGGACGGCGGCAAGCCAGCGAAGCCGGCCCGTTCGCAACGCGTAGGCGACGACGCCGAGGAAGAGAAGCCCTGCGCTCACGGCGAGGCTGAAGGAGAACTCGCCCGCCATGGTCGAGGCGATGTTGCCGCCGTCGATCGTGTAGCTCGTATTGAAGAGGAACGGCAGCATCGCCGCCGCCATGAGCACGGGAACCGGCCGGCGGAAGCCCCCGAGGCGACCGAAGGCGTAGGCGACGAACGGCAACGTGAGAGTGCCGAGGGCGGTCACGACCTTGAAAGCGACCGCGTAGGAGAAGACGGTCGAGAAGACGGCCACGAGAAACGCAGGGAGCGGGAAGTAGAAGACGTAGAGCGGGAAGCCGTCGAACCACCACGAGTCCCACCCCTCCAGCCTCCCCTTGGGGAGGAGGTAGTGGATGAGGAAGTAGGGCGCCGCCACGTGGCCCCCGTTGTCGCCTCCGACGTCGACCCCCGGCCCGAAGATGAGGTCCGGCCGCATCTCCACGAGGACGAAGGCGAAGACCCCAAGGAAGGCGAGGAGGCCGATGATCGTGGCTATGCGCGCTCCCGACCGTGTTGCTTCGGCCGGCCGGGAGAAGATCGTCTCGGGAACCCTGCCCCGCGTCGACGTGAGCCCGAACTCGTCGCTCCCATCGGCAGGCGAGGTCGCCTGCTCGGAGGAGTCGGCGACCTCCGCCGCCTCGGGCTGGGGAGTCCCCGGCTCGGTCCGCACGACAGCAAAATCTACCTGGCCGACCTACCGGATCCCTGGCAGGTCCAATCTCGGCCTTGCCTGCCGGTCGCCCGTCCCCTCCCCTGGCTGGTGCCCTTCGCTCGGCCCCGTCTCGGCGGGCGATGGTAGATTGCTCTTCTCA
Source organism: Acidimicrobiales bacterium (assembly GCA_030037405.1). Lineage (GTDB taxonomy): Bacteria > Actinomycetota > Acidimicrobiia > Acidimicrobiales > Bog-793 > JOPF099. Next base: position 3,394 of record JASHRK010000058.1, read on the forward strand.
CGGGCCGTTGGCGCAGTTGGTAGCGCACCTGCATGACGCGCAGGGGGTCAGAGGTTCAAGTCCTCTACGGCCCACTTCGACTTCGAGCGCCATCTAGACGTCTCGGGGCTGGTGGCCGCTAGCCCCAACGGTCTCCTTCTTGGGCGCCCGCCCGCCCGGTCCCTTCGGGACCATATGTGGAGCCCCAACGTTGGGGCTATGGGTTCGTATAGTTAGGGCCTCTAGCTGGGAGAATGGTATCGTGGGATTGCAACGTAATAGTGGGTATTTGTGGTGGTGCTATAGTGGGTAAATACGGGCCGATAGCGGGGTGTCTGGCCTGGTGGGCGCCGGATCGGGCGCCTATGGCCGTGTCTTAACGAGTGTCGCGGTAGTCGTGTCAACGGCAGGCTCGCCGGCAGGCCCCAGCAGGCTGGAAACGGCCCCGCTGGC
>JASHRK010000059.1 GCA_030037405.1 Acidimicrobiales bacterium
GGGGGACCTCGAAGTGGCGGGGATCGCCGTAGAAGGCCTCCCGATCGGCGAAGGCGAGCTTGGCGCACTCGGCCATGACATGGACGAGATCCGGGCTCGAGAGGCCGAGGCTCTTCAGGTCGAAGCCTGCGAGGAGGGCTAGCTGCTGGAGCATGACCGGCCCCTGGCCCCACGGGCCGGTCTTCATCACCTCGAAGTCCCTGTAGGCGAGGCGAGCGGGGGCCTCGAGGGAGGGATGCCAGGCGGCCATGTCGTCGCCCGTCAGGAAGCCCTTGTGGAGGCCGCTCGGGTCCCGGCTCGGGCGAGTCGCGAACTCGCAGAGCGCCTCGGCGACGAAGCCTTCGTAGAAGGCTCGACGCGCCGCCGCGATCTGCGTCTCCCGATCGGCTCCGCTGCTCTCCGCCTCGGTGAGGAGGCGCTCGTAGGTCCCGGCGAGGGGCCGGTTCGTGATCCGCTCGCCCGGCCGCGGCGGGCCACCGGCGAGCCACAGCTCTGCCGAGCTCGGCCAGTCGTCTCTGAAGGTTCGCTCCACCTCCGAGATCTCGTATGTGAGGCGCTCGAGGGCGGGAAAGCCGTCTCGGGCGTAGCCGATGGCGGGCGAGAGCACCTCACGGAGGGGCATCGTGCCGAAGCGCTCGAGGACGAGCATGAGGGAGCCGAAGGCCGCCGGCACGCAGGCGGCAAGGAGACCGTCGCCGGGCACGAGGTCGAGGCCGAGATCACGAAACGCCTGGGATGTGGCGGCTCGTGGTGCTGGGCCCTGACCGTCCACGACGAAGACATCGTCCTCGGCGGCCGAGTAGAGGACCATCGGCACCTCGCCGCCGAGGCCGTTCTGGTGAGGTTCGACGACCTCGAGGACGAAGGCGGCAGCGGCGGCGGCGTCGAAGGCGTTGCCGCCCAGCTCGAGGATGCGCATGCCGGACTGGGCGGCGAGCCAGTGCGTCGCCGCCACCATCCCGAAGGTGCCGGTGTTCTCTGGCCGTGTCGTGGAGGCGGCGGTCATACCGCCACTGTAGGGTGGCTCATGGCTCGGGACAGCTACGACTTCCTCGTCGTCGGGGGCGGCTCTGCTGGCAGCGCCCTCGCCGACCGCCTCACGAGTGACGGCTCCAACAGAGTGCTCGTGCTCGAGGCCGGGCGGCCCGACTACCCCTTCGACATCTTCGTGCACATGCCCGCGGCCCTCACGATCCCGATAGGGAACCGCCTCTACGACTGGAAGTACGAGTCGGAGCCGGAGCCCTTTATGAACGGGCGGAGGATCTACCACGCTCGGGGAAAGCTCCTCGGCGGCTCGAGCAGCATCAACGGGATGATCTTCCAGCGGGGCAACCCGCTCGACTACGAGCGTTGGGCAGCCGACCCCGGCATGGAGTCCTGGGACTACGCCCACTGCCTCCCCTACTTCAGGAAGATGGAGACGTGCCTGGCGGGGGCGAACGACTTCCGAGGCGGCACGGGGCCGATCGTGCTCGAGCGCGGGCCGGTGAGGAACCCGCTCTTCAGTGCCTTCTTCGCGGCCGTGCAGGAAGCCGGCTACATGCTGACCGACGATGTCAACGGCTACCGCCAGGAGGGGTTCGCCGCCTTCGACCGCACGATCTGGCGTGGGCGGCGCTGGAGCGCGGCACGTGCCTATCTGCACCCGGCGATGCGCCGCTCGAACCTCGAGGTGGTCACGCGGGCCTACGTCACGAGGATCCTCTTCGAGTCCGGGCGCGCCGTCGGGGTCGAGTACCGCCAGGGTCGCGGCGTCCCGAGGCGGGTGATGGCGGGCGAGATCGTCTGCTGCGGCGGGTCGATCAACACCCCTCAGCTGCTCCAGCTCTCCGGCGTGGGCAACGCGAAGGAGCTCGCGGCGCTCGGGGTTCCCGTCGTCGCCGACCTTCCCGGAGTAGGCGAGAACCTCCAGGACCATCTCGAGGTCTACGTGCAGTACGCCTGCAAGCAACCTGTCTCGGTCGCTCCCGCCCTGAAGTGGAGCCACCGGCCATGGGTCGGCCTCGACTGGCTCCTGTTCCGCTCGGGACCCGGGGCGACGAACCACTTCGAGGGGGGCGGCTTCGCCCGCAGCAACGAGTCGGTCGTCTACCCCAACCTCATGTTCCACTTCCTCCCGATCGCCATCCGCTACGACGGGTCCGCTCCGGCGGCCGGGCACGGCTACCAGGTCCACATCGGGCCGATGTACTCGAACTCTCGCGGCTCGGTGAAGATCACCTCTCTCGACCCGGGCGTCCACCCTGCGCTGCGCTTCAACTACATCTCGACCGACGAGGACCGCCAGGAATGGGTGGAGGCGGTAGCCATCGCCCGTGACATCCTCAACCAACCCGCCTTCGACGAGTTCAACGACGGCGAGCTCTCACCCGGCGCCAGTGTCTCGAGTCCGGCCGAGGTTCTGGAGTGGGTCCGGCGGGACGCCGAGACGGCGCTTCATCCCTCCTGCACGGCGAAGTTGGGCACGGGGGAGGGCTCGGTCGTCGACCCGAGGACGATGGCGGTGCACGGGCTGCAGGGTCTTCGAGTCGTCGACGCCTCGGTGATGCCTTACGTCACGAACGGCAACATCTACGCCCCCGTCATGATGGTGGCCGAGAAGGGGGCCGACCTGATCCTCGGCAACACGCCGCTACCTCCCGAGCACGCCGAGTTCTTCAGGCGAGACCGCCCCGGGCGAAGCGGCCACCCCGACCGTAGCCAGGCCGCTTCTGGAAACAGCCGATCCGCTTCTGGAAACAGCCAAGCCGGTTCTGGAAGCGAGCCTTCGTAGCCGTGGCGCGGGACGACTACGGCTGCTACATCGCAGGCAAGTGGCTTGCGGGGCCGGCTTCCGTGCCGGCCACGAGCCCTTCGTCGGGCAAGGCCTTCGCCACCGTGAACGGCGGCGACGCGGCGACGGCGGCTGCAGCCGTCGAGGCGGCGGCCGAGGCATCGCCGAGCTGGGCGGCGCTCTCGGCCTTCGAGCGAGCTGCCCACCTCGAGGAGGCGGCCACCGCCGTCGCCACCGCCCGCGAGGACCTTGCCCGCATCCTCACCGAGGACCAGGGGAAGCCTCTTGCCGCCGAGGCGTTCGACGAGGTCGACGAGCTCGCCGTCTACCTGAGGATGGCGGCCGCCGACGCCACCCGCCTCGACGGAGCGCTCCCGCCCTCGACGTCGTCGGCCCGGCGCGTACTCGTTCGCCGCGTCCCTCTCGGCGTCGTCGCCGTCGTCTCGCCCTGGAACTGGCCCTACACGATGGGCGGAGAGCTCTTCGCGCCGGCGCTCGCCGCCGGCAACAGCGTCGTCTGGGTGCCGGCGCCCTCGACGAGCGCCTGCTCGGCTGCGCTCGTCGAGGTGCTCGCAAGCTCCGGGCTGCCGCCGGGCGTCTTCAACTTCGTCCCCGGACCGGGCCCGGTCGTCGGTGCCGCCGCCGTCGGCCACAGGCTCGTCAACGGGGTCGGCTTCATCGGCTCGACGGCGACGGGCTCCGAGGTGGCGAGCCGCGCTGCCGGCAAGGCGCAGGTCCTCGAGCTCGGGGGCAACGGGCCGATGGTCGTGCTCGCCGACGCAGATCTCGAGCTCGCGGCCTCCGCCGCCCTCGAGGCCGCCTACCTCTGCGCCGGCCAGAGCTGCACGGCGGGGGAACGCTTCCTCGTCGAGCACGCAGTCCACGACGAGTTCCTGGAGCGGGTCGTGGAGGCGACGCGTCGCGGGGTGAGGCTCGGCGACCCCTTCGACGCCGAGACGACGATGGGACCCCTCAACAACGAGGCGACGGCGAGCAAGTTCGACCGCCACGTCGGTGATGCCGTCGCCCGGGGGGCGCGGGTCTGCATCGGGGGCACCCGAGCCAAAGGCTTTGCCACGGAGCTCTTCGCCGAGCCCACGGTCCTCGACAGGGTGACGCCGGAGATGGAGATCGCCGTCGAGGAGACCTTCGGTCCGGTCGTTCCCGTCGTCGAGGTGGACTCCGCGGAGGCGGCGCTCGATCTCACGAACCGCTCGCCCTTCGGCCTCACGGCGGCCGTCTTCACCGAGGACCTGGAGCGAGGGCTCGCCTTCGCCGAGCGGGCCCGGGCGGGCTGGGTGAACGTGAACGCCTCGACCAACCTCTGGGAGTCGCACCTCCCCTTCGGCGGGCGCTCCGGGAGCATCAGCGGGCGGGGCCGCGTGGGCGGGCGGTACGTCATCGAGGCATTCACCGAACCTCACACGGTCGTCCTCCCGGCCCCGCGGCTTCGTGCCCCCGAGGAGGGCCGGGAGTAGCTTGACCCGACAGCGCGCAGAGTCGCATCGTGGCAGAAAGGCGAGACGCACAGATGGCGGCTCAGAAAGGCGAGACACATAGATGAACGAAGTCACCCCGACGTCGGCCGGCGCCGTCGTCATCGGCGCCGGCATAGTCGGTAACTGCCTCACCTACCACCTCGCCCGCCTCGGCGTGCGAGACGTCGTGCTCGTCGACAAGGGCCCGATGCCGAACCCCGGGGGCTCGACAGGCCACGCGTCGAACTTCATCTTTCCCGTCGACTACTCGAGGATGATGACGGAGCTCACCTCGGACTCGACAGCCCAGTACAAAGAGCTCGGCGTCTTCACCGAGTCCGGTGGCATCGAGGTGGCCCGGGACTCCGAACGCGAGGTCGAGTTCCGCCGTCGCGCCTCGACGGCGAAGGCCTGGGGCATCGAGGTCGAGATCATCAGTCCGGAGGAGGTGAGGCACCTCGTCCCCTACCTCGACAGCTCGGTGATCCTTTCCGGTCTCTACTTCCCGAGAGTCGGCGTCGTCGACTCGCTGCGCGCCGGCACGATAATGCGGGAGCGGGCACAAGCGCTCGGTGGCCGGGTACAAGCGAGCACGGAGGTGATCGGCATCGACGTCAACCCGGCGACGGGAGCCGTCGAGCGGGTCCGCACGAGCGCGGGGGAGATCGAGACCGAGCTCGTGGCTATCTGCTGCGGGGTCTGGAGCCCGCGCCTCGCGGAGATGGCCGGGTCGCACATCGCCCTCACGCCCATCGTCCACCAGATGATAAGCGTCGGCCCGATCCCCCTCTTTTCCGGCACGGTCGGCGAGATCGAGTACCCGATCGTGCGCGACGTCGACACGAACATGTACGAGCGCCAGCACGGCGGGGACATGGAGGTCGGTTCCTACGCCCACCGGCCGATAATCGTCAGCCCGGACGAGATCCCCTCAAACGAGGCGGCATCCCTGTCTCCGCCCGAGCTCCCGTTCACCTCGGACGACTTCGACCCGCAGCTCGCCCAGGCTCTCGAGCTCATGCCCGAGCTTCTCGGCGACGAGAGCGTCGGCATCCGCTACGCGATAAACGGCCTCATCTCCATGACACCGGACGGCCACCCTGTCCTCGGGGAGCTGCCGGAGGTGAAGGGGCTCTGGTCCGTCTCCGCCAGCTGGATAAAGGAGGGCCCCGGGATCGCCCGCGCCGCCGCCGAGCAGATCGTCGGCGGCATCTCGGAGGTCGACGTCCACGAGGCCGACGCGAGCCGTTTCTATCCCTTCCAGCTCACCCGCCAGCACGTCCGCGCCCGGGCAAGGGAAGGGTTCAACAAGATGTACGGCGTCGTCCATCCTGTCGAGCAGTGGACGCTCGAGCGGGAGATAAGGCTGGCCCCGATGTTCCCCTCCGAGCGCGAGCTCGGAGCGTTCTGCTACCAGACCGCCGGCTGGGAACGCCCTCACTGGTACGCCTCGAACGCGCCCCTTCTCGAGCGGTATGGCGACAGGGTGATGCCCCGTACGGCCGAGTGGGAGGCGCGCTGGTGGTCCCCCATCATCAACGCGGAGCACCTGGCGATGCGCGACGCATGCGGGCTCGTGGACCTCACCGCCTTCGTCGAGATCGACGTGGCCGGTCCCGGCGCCCTCGAGCTCCTGCAGGAGTTGTCGGTGGCCCAGCTGGACGTCGCCAACGGGAGGGTTGTGTACACGTCCTGGCTCGACGGGGCCGGCGGCTTCAAGGCAGACCTCACGATCATGCGCCTGGCGGAGAACCACTTCCGCGTCGTCACAGGAGGTGCTCACGGCATGGCGGACAAGAAGTGGCTCCTCGACCACGCCGCCGCCCACGACGGCGTGGAGGTGTGGGACCTGACGTCCTCGCTCTCCACCGTCGGGCTCTGGGGGCCCCGGGCGCGCGACGTACTCGCCTCCGCGAGCGACGATGACGTCTCGGGGGAGGGTTTCGCCTTCGGGACCTGCCGGGAGATCGAGGTGAACGGTCTCGCCGTCCTCGCCTCGCGGATCTCCTACGTCGGGGAGCTTGGATGGGAGCTCTACGTGCCGATCGAGCAGGGTGCCCGCCTCTGGGCGACGTTTCTCGAGGCAGGCCGTCCCCACGGCCTCGTGCCCGTCGGGATCGGCGTCTACGGCACGACGGGCCGGCTCGAGAAGGGTTACCGCGCCTACGGCAACGAGCTCACACCCGACTACGACATCGTCGAGGCGGGAATGACCCGCCCGAAGGTGAAGGCCCAGGAGTTCGTGGGCAAGGATGCCTACCTGTCTCAACGGGAGGCGGCTCCGAGCGCCACCCTCTGCACCCTTACCGTCGACGACCACCGCTCCTCGACGGGCGAGCTGCGCTACATGCTCGGGGGCGAGCCGGTTCTCACTCCCGACGGGAAGCGCATAGTCGACGAGAAGGGGCGCCCCGCCTATGTGACGAGCGCGGGCTCGGCGCCTTCGCTGGGAAAGCACGTCCTTCTGGCCTACCTTCCTCCCGAGCTCGCCGTCGAGGGAGGAAAGCTCCTCGTCGAGTACATGTCCGAGCAGTTCCCCGCGACCGTGGCCATCGCCGGCTCGCGTCCCCTCTTCGACCCGGAGAACGAGCGGGTGAGGGCCTGATGGAGGTCATCGTCTGCGTGAAGCGGGTCCCCATGGTCGGAGGAAGGATCGTCCTCACCCCGGACGGCCAGAGGATAGACACCAAGCTTCTCGGCTTCACCGTGAGCCCGCACGAGGAGTGCGCCGTCGAGGAGGCGGTCCGCCTCGTGGAGGCGAACGGGGGAGCCGTCACGGTGCTCACCCTTGGGCCGCCCGAGGCGGAGGAGCAGCTGCGCGACGCGGTTGCCCTCGGCGCCTCGAAGTGCGTCCTCCTCGAGACGGGCGAGCGCGAGTTCGGCCCGATCGCCACGGCCGAGGCGATCGTCGCCGCCGTGAGGGAGCGGGGGGGATACGACCTCCTCCTCTTCGGCAACGAGGCCGCAGACACGGGCGACTTCCAGGTCGGGATCCGCGTCGCCCACATGCTCGGCCTACCTGTCGCCACGGGGATCAAGTCGCTCGAGGTTGACCCAGGTTCGCGACGGGCCAAGGCCCGCAGGCAGTACCGGGGGGCCGAGGAGCTGTTCGAGCTGCCCCTCCCGGCTGTCGTCACCGTGAAGGAGGGCATCAACCTTCCCCGTTACCCGTCCCTGCCGGGGCGCATCAGGGCGAAGAAGGCGGCCGTCGAGACGTCGACGCCTGTATGGAGGGACGACGGTCTTTCGAAACGAGAGCTAAGCCTTCCCGAGGTGGAGCGTCGCCACGCCGAGGTGCTCGGCCAGGGCAAGGAGGCCGTGCCGGCGCTCGTCTCCGTTCTCGAGTCGATCGGGCTGCTCACGTGAGGGTGCTCTTGACGATCGAGCACGACGTCGACGGCGTTCTCGACTCGTCGCTCCGGGCGGCGACCCTTGCGCGGGAGCTCTCGGGCTCCGAGGGCGAGGTGGTCGGGTGCCTCTTCGCCCGTGGACCGGTTGCCGAGCCGGTTGCCGAGCCGGTGGCGGCTGCCCTCGGCGAGCAGGGGATCTCGCGCTGCTTCACGGTCGAGCTGCCCTACGCCCCCGTCGCCTGGGCGAGATCGCTTGCTGCCATCGGGGCCGAGCTTGGCGCGGACGCCGTCGTCGCTGCGGCAACGGATCGCGGGAACGAGGTGATGGCCCATCTCGGGGCGATCACCGGCTACCCGATGGCGGCGAACTGCTTCGCCTGCGAGGAGGGAGAGACTGCTGCGACGGGTGTCATGAGCCTCCTCGTCACCCGCCAACGGTGGGCGGGAAGCCTCGTCGAGTCGGCCAACCTCGCGGCCGACCGCCTCCTCCTTACGGTGGCGACCGACGCCGTCCAACCCGTGCCGTCGGACCTCGGCCGCCCGGCCGAGCTCGTCGTCTTCGACCCGCCCCTCGAGGAGGGGGACGCCGACATCGTCGCCATCGAGTCGCAGGAGGAGTCGGGCGGCGTCTCGCTCGCGAGCGCCCGCGTCGTCGTGAGCGGCGGGAGGGGCGTGGGTAGTCCCGAGGGCTTTGCCGTTCTCGAGGAGCTGGCATCCCTGCTCGGCGGTGCTGTCGGCGTCTCGAGGGCGGTGACGAGCCTTGGCTGGCGGCCCCACTCTGAGCAGGTGGGCCAGACCGGCACCCGCGTGACGCCCGACCTCTACATGGCCTGCGGCATCAGTGGCGCCATCCAGCACCTTGCCGGCTGCCAGAGCGCCAAGACCATGATCGCGATCAACACGGACGGCGACGCCCCGATCATGACCCGGGCGGACTACGCCGTGATCGGCGACGTGGGCGAGGTCCTGCCAGCTCTCGTCGAGGCGATAAAAGCGCGGAGTTGACTGCGAAAGCGCGGAGTTGACTGCGGCGGACGGCAGCTCGGGGGGCCGGCTCGGCTCAGCCGGCCGGCTCGGCTCAGCCGGCCGCCCCGCCGGCGGCACCGTGGAGGCGGGCAAGGAGGGACTGGCGCCAGGCTTCGGTCTGCTTCAGCTGGTTGAAGGTGAAGACGTGCAGGCCCTCCACCTTGGACTCGGGGGCGGCGAGCGACCCGGCGAGGTGGTCGAGAAGGCGGTTCGGACTGTAACCGCCGGGCGCTCCCAGGCGAGCGAACCAGCCGAGGTGGCTCGAGAGGAACCGGGTCGACTCCCCGACGCCGATCTTCGTCGCCATCGAGAGCAGCTTCGTCCGCTCGACGGGGCCCGCGAGCCCGACGTAGAGCGGCAGCTCGACACCGCGCCTGCGCACTCGCTCTATCCAGCGACTGATCGCCCGCGCGTCGAAACACAGGTTGCTCACGATGTAGTCGGCGAAGAGCCTCTTGTCCCACATCGACTGGACGGTGACGTCGTCGTCGATGCGGGGATGGCTCTGGGGGTAGCCGGTGATCCCGACGCGGGCGAAGGGTCGCGTCTCGGCGAGGGCTTGCAGCGCAGGGAGGGCGCCGTCGAAGATCCCGGCCGGCGTCTCGGAGTCCCCGGCCGGCATGAAGACGTCGGTGATGCCGGCGTCGACGAGGCGCTCCGCAATCTCCTTAAGGTGGGCGGCGTCGACGACGAGGCGGGCTGAGAGATGGGGCACGACGTTGTAGCCGGCGCCGGCGAGCGACTCCGCCAGGGCGAGCGTCGGCTCTAGGCCCTTCGCGGGTGACGTCGTCACGGTCACGGTCACCTCGGGCGGGACGTGGGCGTGGACGGCCTGCTCGACCGAGGCCGTCGGGAAGATCTCGTAGCGCGTGTGCTCGAGGACGCCGGGTGCGCTCGCCGCCCAGCGTCCCTGGCGCACGCTCATGCGGGCACCCCGCTCCTCACTGCGGCTCGCCAGCCGTCACTGCGGCTCTTCGGTCGCCAAGGAGGCGGCAAGGAGCGCCTCTAGCTCCCGTTCGATCCCTCCGGTGCCCACCTCGAGGGTCTCGAGGGGCAGGCCGAGCAGCTCCGCGATGCCTGCTGCCCGACGAGCCAGCTTCTCGGTCCGGTTCTCCGACAGCCACACGACGCGACGGTAGTGGCCGAAGTAGTCGGCGGCGAGCTCGGGGTGACGGTCGAGCCCGAGCTCGGCGACGACCGTCTTTGCGAAGCTGGCGACGAGGTAGTCCGTGAGAAGATACGTGCCCGGCTCTTCCTCGAGAAGGCGGCGAACCCGCTCCGCCCCGGCGATGACGTCGTAGCAGTGGAGGCCCCCGAGCCGATGGAGGCCGAGGGAGGAGCAGATCCCGTCGAGGGCGCCGTAGGTGCCGCAGTCGGCGTAGGCGACGGCGACGGTGCGGCCCGTCGCCTGTAGGGCCGATGCGAGCTCGGCTACCCGGGGAGGGATCTTCTCGGGCCTGTCGTGGAGCAACGCCGGTAGCGGGTGGACCTCGACCGGCCAGTCGTGGCGGGCGCTCACCTCCCGTACCCGGGCGGCGAGGGCGCCGCAGGCGATGACGGCGACCGGCGCGGACGAGGAGGCGGCCCCCATCCTCAGGCCCCCGGGAAGAGGAGCATCAGGCCGCCGGGAAGGGAGCATCAGGCCGCCGGGAAGGGGAGCATCGAGACGAAACGATCGTTGAAGTCGGCCCGATCTGAGAGCTCGACGTACTCGACCTCGTCGAGAAGGGCCATGGCGCCCGCCCTCTCCCGCACGCTGAGAAGCGCCATCTTCGCCCCCTCGCCTGCGACGTTGCCGGCGCTCACGACGCGCATGACGGGCAGCTTCGGCACGAGGCCGAGGCGGACGGCGCTGGCGGGGGAGAGATAGCTGCCGAAGGAGCCTGCTAGGAGGACCTGCTGGACGTCGGAGTGGGCGAGGCCGGCGTCCTCGAGGAGGAGCGTCCAGCCCGTGGCGATGGCCGCCTTGGCGAACTGGAGCTCGCGGACGTCACGCTGGGAGAGGTAGATCCTCGTTCCGTTCCCCTCGTGGAGGATGAAGACCCGCTCCTCTCCGATCGTGGTGAGCCGGCCGGCGATGCCCGGGGCGATCTCGGCGGCGGTCTCGGGGGAGACGAGACGCCCCGAGGAGTCCAAGAGACCAAGGCGCACGAGCTCGGCCACGGCGTCGACGAGGCCCGATCCGCAGAGCCCGATCGGCTCGACGTCTCCTATCACCTGGAGGGTGAGCTCGTCGGGGCTCATCTTCACGACCTCGATGGCGCCTTCTGCTGCACGCATCCCGCAGCGGATCTGGGCGCCCTCGAAGGCAGGCCCGGCTGGGGCGGCCGTGGAGAGGAGACCCTCGGCGCTGCCGAGGACGATCTCGCAGTTCGTCCCGATGTCGATGAACAGCCGCGTGCGCGTGTCGCGGTCCATCCCGGAGGCGATGAGCCCGGCTGTGATGTCGCCCCCTACGTAGGCGCCGAGAGCGGGAAAGACGACGGCTCGCGCTCTCGGGTGCACCTCGACCCCGAGGTCGCTCGCGAGCAGCTCGGGGTAGCGGCGCGTCGCCATGATGAAAGGAGCCATCCCGAGCGGCTCGGGGTCGATCGAGAGAGCGATGTGGGTCATCGTGGCGTTGCCGGCGACGGCGATCTCGTAGATCTCCTCGGGGCTGACCTCGCCCTCCTCGCAGACGGCGGCGACGAGCTCCCCGAGGCTGGAGTGCGCCAAGGCGGCAAGCTCCTGGAGGGCGCGTGGCTCCATCATGATCGTGCTGATGCGGGTGATGACGTCTCCCCCGAAGGGCTGCTGGCGGTTGAGGATCGAATGGACGGCCACCGGCGTGCCGGTCGCGAGGTCGAGGAGGGTGGCGACGCAGGTCGTCGTGCCGAGGTCGAAGGCGACCCCGAAGAGGCGCCCGGAGGTGTCGCCCGGCTCGACGTCGACGAGGACGTCGTCGACGACGACGGCCGTCGCCTTGTAGTCCGCAGCTCGGAGGACGGGCCCCATCGACCTCAGGGCGTGCACGTCCACGCGAAGCTCGAGGTCGGGGAGCGCCTCGAGGAGTCGCTCGCAGTCGCTCCGCTGGTCGGAGAGGGAGGGCTCGTCGAGCTCGAGGTAGCGTTTCTGCACGGCCGGGCGCAGGATGACCTTGCGCCCGACGCCAACCGTGGCGGCCTTCGGCCTGGTCACGAGGGGTGGGACGTCGACCTCCAGGTCCGAGTCGACCTGCACCCTGCAGGCGAGGCGCCAGCCCGACTTGAGCTCGTCAGGTGAGAAGGCGCGAAGGTCGAGGGTGTTCGGCGAGACGTGCCCTGCCGTCACCCGCACGCGGCACTTCTTACAGGTCCCGTGCCCCCCGCAGGTCGAGTCGATGGCGATCCCGTTCCAGCTGGCGGCGTCGAAGAGCGTGACACCTGGAGGCACGCGCACCTGGCGCCCGGACGGCTCGAAACGAAGGTCGACGCGCCCGTGCCCCTCTGGTCGGGAGCTCTCGGCCGGCTCGCTCGCCGCCAGGGTCACCGCTTCTCGGCCTCCCTCTTGTTCTCGGCCTCCCTCTTGCGATGCTCCGCGATCCAGTTGGCGCCCCACGGGTCGTGATCCAAGAGGAGGTCGGCGGCCTTGACGGCACGGACGATCTCGGGAGAGCGGGCGTCCATGATGGCGCTCGTGAGGCCGGCCTGCATCGCCATGGGGAGGAAGCAGGCACCGAGGACATGGCGCTCGGGCATCCCGAAGGAGACGTTCGAGGCACCGAGGGTCATGTTGACGCCGAGCTCTTCTCTCACGAGGTGGATCGTCTCGAGGGTGCGGTTGACGAGGCTCGTGTCCGCCCCGATCGGCATGGCGAGGGGGTCGATCAGGATGTCCTCGACGGGGATCCCGTAGGTTCCGGTGGCGACCTCGACGATCTTTCGTGCGAGCTCGAGGCGGCGGGCCGGCTCTTCCGGGATCTCCTCCTCGTCGTTCGGGAGGGCGATGATCGCCGCCCCGTGCGCCTTCACGAGGGGCAAGATGGCGTCCAGGCGCTCGTCCTCAGCCGTCACCGAGTTGACGAGGGCCTTTCCCTCGTAGGTGCGGAGCCCGGCGTCGAGCGCCTCGATGACTGAGGAGTCGATGCACAACGGGAGGTCGCAGAGGCCCTGGACGAGCTTGACGGCCTGCACCATGAGCCCGGCCTCGTCTACAAGGGGTGCCCCCATGTTGACGTCGAGGGCCATGGCGCCCCCGGCGAGCTGGTCGGCGACGTCGATGTCGACCCGCGAGAGGTCGCCCTTGCGCAGCTGCTCCTGGAAGAGCTTTCTCCCCGTCGGGTTGATCCGCTCCCCGATGATGCAGAAGGGCTGGTCGTGGCCGATGACGACCTCCTTCGAGGCCGACTTGAGAACCGTGTGCATCGTCTCTCCTAGGCCCCGGCTGCCGCCATGGCGCGGCGCCGCTGGAGGAGGTCCTTGGCCCGGCTGACGGCGGCCGAGGCATCCGCGGCGTACCCGTCTGCGCCGACGGCGTCGGCGTACTCCTGGGTGACGGGAGCCCCGCCCACCATCACGATCACCCTGTCGCGCAGGCCCGCCTTCTCGAGGGCGTTGATGTTCGCCTTGAACATCGGCATCGTCGTCGTTAAGAAGGCCGAGAAGCCGACGATGTCGGGCTCGTGCTCCTGCACGGCCTCGACGAAGCGCTCGGGGGCAACCTGGACGCCGAGGTCGATAACGTGGAAGCCGGCACCCTCGAGCATGATGTTCACGAGGTTCTTGCCGATGTCGTGAACGTCGCCTTTCACCGTACCCATGACGAAGGTGCCGACGGACTCGACTCCCGTCTCGGCAAGAAGCGGGCGGAGGATCTCGAGGGCTCCTGACATCGCCTTGCCGGCGATGAGCATCTCGGGGACGAAGAAGTCGCCCCGCTCGAAGCGGGCGCCCACCTCCTCGAGGCTCGGGATGAGCGACTCGAACAAGAGGTCCTCGGGACTGATACCCATAGCGAGGCCGGCGTTGGTCAGATCGAGCACCTCCGGCCCGTTGCCGACAAGGGTGGCGTCGTACATCTCTTTCAACAGCTCTTCACGGTTCATGCTGCGCCCTCCTGGCTCGGTCGGTGGCCGAAGGCGACCGACAGGGCGGCCGCTTCGGTCTTGCAAAGGACTGCGATCTCGGCGAGACGTGCGTGGTTGCTCAGGCGGCTCGTCGGTCCCGAGACCGAGAGCGAGGCGAATGCCGCCCCGCCGGAGCGGAAGACAGGCGTCGCCACGGCGACGAGGCCGTCCTCCAGCTCGTCGATCGAGACGGCGTAGCCGAGGCGCCTGACCTCGGCGAGCTCCTCGGCGAGCACCTGGCGCCGCGTGATCGTGCGCTCCGTCGCCCTGGCGAGGCGCCCGGGCGGCAGGCTGGCCGCCCCGTAGGCGAGGAGCACCTTCCCAAGGGCGCTCGCGTGGAGGGGAACGGGCATGCCCACCCAGTTCCTCGTGCCGATGAGGTAGCGGCCGTCGACCTGGTCGAGCGGCTCCACCTGGCCGCGGCGGGAGACGCCCACGTTGGCCGTCTCCCCGGTGGCGTCCCCGAGGCGCTCGAGGTGGGGCCGGGAGAGCTCGACGAGCTCGAAGTCGC
>JASHRK010000060.1 GCA_030037405.1 Acidimicrobiales bacterium
GCTACCAGGAGCCCCGATGCTCCGGGACGCGGGTGATCACCGGCGCAGAGAGCACGAGGAGGAGCGCGAAGACGACGTAGATCCTCGCCTGGAGCTGGCCGGGTGCGGCAGCCTGGGCGAGGATCGCGGCGGTAATCGATACCGATGCGATCTCTCCCGCCTCGATCCCCGTCGAGCGCAGCGCTGCGAGCGTCGCGGAGCTTTCGGGGGCGAGCTGCAGCCCGGCGTTGCGGCCTGCCGGGGAGGCGAAGCCCTCCCCAGCACCGACCACGCACGCGCCTATCGCCAGCCAGGGATACGCCGAAATTCCGGGTGGCCGGAGTGCGAGCATGACCAGGCCCGCCACCACGCAGGCCAAGCCGACATAGAGCGGGAGGCGGTAGCCGGTGCGCCGCAGCAGCATCGCGGCGACAATCGCGCTCGCGATCACCGCCACGCCCTCGGATGTCAGAAGCGTCCCCGAACCGAGTGCGCTGATCCGGTAGCGGTCGACCGCGTAGAGCGGTAGAAGAGCCATCATCCCGAACACTGCCCCTTGGAGGAGGTTGATGAGGTTCACCGCGGCGAAACCTCGGCCGGAGATCAGCAGCGGCGCGATGAAGGGATCTGCGACACGCCGGACGTGCCGTCCGAACTGGACCAGGCTAAGCAGGCCGATCACCGCCGGCGCGAGGAAGAAGGGTGACCAGACTCGGGCGCCGGTCTCGCCGAGGTAGCTCGTGCCGGTCATGAGAGCGAGGACGCCGACTCCGAGCAGGACCATGCCGCTCAAGTCCATCGCGAGGTGCTTGGCGGTGCGTTCTGGGTCTCGGGGGACGTAGCGCAGGCAGAGCACGATCAGTAGCACGCCGATCGGTACGTTCACGAAGAAGATCCCGCGCCAGCTCCAGTAGGTCACGAAGAGCCCGCCGAAGATCGGTCCGATCATCGACCCGATCGAGAAGACGCTACCGAAGAGGCCAACCGCCTTGTCTCGAGTGGAACCGAAGTGCTCTACCACGATCGCCGTCGCCGACGGGGTGAAGCCGGCACCGCCGGCCGCCTGCACGACACGCAGCGCGATCAGCATGTAGATGCTCGTCGCCAGGCCGCAACAGAGCGAGGAGCCTGCGAAGACAACGACGGATACGAGAAAGAAACGCCGCCGCCCGAAGCGATCGCTCAGCTTCCCGGCAAGCGACAGCATGAGCACCAACCCGACCGCGTAGGCGGTGATGACCCAACCCGTCCAGTTGATCGAGGAGTGCAGGCCGTGCTGAATCGAGTGGAGCGCGGTGGCGACGATCGTGCTGTCGATGGCGCTCATGAGCAGCGCCATGGCGACGACCGAGAAGATCGCGATGCGGCTGCGAACTGGCGCCAACAGCGCAACACCGGCCGGCGACGGCATCTCGGTGTTCGGGTCGATCGTCACGCGGGGCGAGGCTAGCGGGCGCCATCAGGGGGCGTTTCTGCCATGCCCGGCGCGCGAAGTGGTTGAGGAAGTGTGCTCCACCGGGCAACAAGCTCGACCACTCGAGACCTTGCGCAGATATGCACCTCGGGCAATGCCGTGCTGTGACTGATCCGTTGCCGCAAAGCGGCTTGTTCAGCTAACGATGTTAGCTATACTGGCTAACATCGTTAGCTGAGGAGGAAGCGATGTCCACGAACGAGACGACGAGCCACTACCGAGAGCCCGGGTGGTTCACAAAGCACGTGTTCAACACCGCTATGGCAGGGGCTACCCGACTGGGCGTGAGCGTCCGGGGCAGCAGAGTGCTGGAGGTGAGGGGACGGAAGACGGGCGAGCCTCGGCAAACCCCGGTCAACCCGCTCACCTTGGGAGACAAGACGTACCTCGTGGCGCCGCGGGGGGAGACCCAGTGGGTTCGTAACGTGCGTGCCGCCGGCCGGCTCGACCTCCTGCTCGGCCGGAGGCGGACTCACTATGTGGCTACCGAGCTGCCCGACGCGGAGAAGCTCCCCGTCTTGCGCGCTTACCTCGAGCGCTGGAAGGCCGAAGTAGGTGTCTTCTTCGACGGCGTCGGCCCGAAATCGACGGACGAGGAGATCGCCGCCATAGCCCCGAAGCATCCGGTGTTCGCGATCGACGAGCAGTGACGGCGCCACCCGAGGTCACGCCGCGGTCGGGACGGGCAGCCGAGATCGTGGCGGCGGCACTGCGCATTCTCGAGGAGGAGGGCCCCGACAACCTCACGATGCGCCGGCTGGCCGCCGCCGTCGGCATCCGGGCTCCCTCGCTCTACAAGCACTTCGCCACCAAGCGCGCCGTCGAGGCGGCGCTTATCGAAGAGGGCATGCTTGAGCTCGGAAAGGCCCTGCACCTCGCCGTCGCCGTCCCCGGGCGACGTGGCGCTGTCCGGAGCCTTCTCGACGCTTACCGCAGGGCGGCGCTTGCCAAGCCTGCCCTCTACCGCCTTGCCACCGCCAAGCCCCTTCCTCGCGAGGCTCTCCCCTCCGGCCTCGAGGAGTGGGCGGGTGCTCCGTTCTTTCTTGCCACCGGGGACCCTTGGAGAGCTCAGGCCCTCTTCTCGTTC
>JASHRK010000061.1 GCA_030037405.1 Acidimicrobiales bacterium
CAGCCGGGCGACGGACTGCCGGAGGACGGACTGCCGGGCGACGGACTGTCACGGGACGGCTCGAGAAGCCCCGGCGATCGTCAGAGGTCGGTTGCGGTCAGCTCGGGCGAAGAAGCACAAGATATCTTGCGCAAGGAGTCTTGAGCAAGATATATTGATCTTCGTGCCGGCCGAGACGTCTGCCGAGGGCGAAGAGGCGAGGGAGAGCCCTAGCGACGCCGTCGTCCGCTTGCGCGCCCTCGCCCACCCGCTGCGCTGGAAGTTGATGGACGTGCTCGACGCCGAAGGAACGGCCACGGCGACCCGGTGCGCCCAGCTGACGGGCGAGAGCGTAGCGAGCTGCTCGTACCACCTGAGCATGCTCGCCAAGTACGGCTACGTCGAGCCCGCGCCGCCGGAGGGTCGGGAGCGACCGTGGCGGATGGCGAGCCGGGAGCAGGACCTCTCGGCCCCCGAGGGCGACATCGCCGCCGCCCTCGCCTCCGAAGAGGCGACCGAGGCGTTCCTCGAGCACGAGTTCGAGCGCATCCGGAGCCGCCGGCGCACCATCGACCTCGAACCGGTCGAGTGGCGCAAGGCGAGCCTCGCCGGCGGCTCGACGATGTGGCTGACGGCGGAGGAGCTGGAGGGGATCAAGGGCGAGCTGCTCGCCCTCTTCCACCGCTACGACGACCGTCTGGACCCGGCCCGGCGTCCGGAGGGTTGCAGGCTCGCACGGCTCTTCGTCGCTTCGGCCGTCAACCCTGCCCCTCAGCGGCAGGCGTGAGCGGCTCCGTGAGCGGCTCCGTGCCCGGCTCGGAACGCCGGCCCAACCTGTGGCGGCAGCGCTCCTTCCAGCTCTTCTGGACGGGCGAGACGATAAGCCAGCTCGGGAGCTCGGTCACCTTCGTCCTCTTGCCGCTGACGGCGGTACGGGTGCTGCACGCGAGCGCCTTTCTCGTCTCGTTGATCACCGCGGCTGTCTGGCTCCCGTGGCTCCTCATCGGTCTACCTGCTGGCGCCTTCGTCGACCGCGTCCCGGTCCGTCGCGTGATGCTCGCCTGCGACCTCGTGTCGATGATCGCCTTCGCGAGCGTGCCGATAGCCGCCTGGACAGGGGTGCTGAGCATGGGCCAGGTGCTCGCCGTCGCCCTCGTCGGCGGCGCCAGCTCGGTCGTGTTCACGACGGCGTACCAGGTCTACCTGCCGACCTTCGTAGAGGAGGCCGACCTCGCCCAGGCCAACGCCAAGCTCGGGGGGAGCGCCGCTGCCGCCCAGATCGGCGGACCGGGCATCGGCGGCGTCATCGCCGAGCTGGCGGGGGCGGCGACGGGGATGTTGGCGGACGCCGTCAGCTACGCCGTGTCCTTCGTCTGCCTGACCCGCACCCCCGTCGACAGGCGGCGCGAACGCGAGACGACCGAACAACCCCGGGCGCTCCTCGCAGAGACGGCGGACGGGCTGCGCTTCGTCTCGGGGGACCCGCTCCTGCGGGTGATCGCGCTCTTTGCCGCCGCGGCCAACTTCGGTTTCAGCGGTCTCGAAGCGATCCTCGTCTACTTCCTCGTCCGCACGCTCCATCTCGCCTCGGACGTCGTCGGGCTCACCCTCGCCGTCCTCGGCGTCGGCGGCGTCCTCGGGGCCGCTCTCGCCCGCCCCCTCGCCAGGCGCTTTGGATCTGCTCGCCTGGCGGTGCGAGGGCTTGCCATCGGGCTTCCCTTCGCGCTGCTCATTCCCCTCGCCCACGACGGGCTCGGGCTCGTCTACCTCTTTGCCGGCGACCTCGTGGCGGCGACGACCGTCGGCGCCTCGAACGTGATGACGATCACCTTCGCGCAGGCGTACGTCCCACCCGAGATGTTGGGGAGGGTCTCGTCCGCCGTCCGGACCTTCGCGTACTGCGCCATGCCCGTCGGCGCCGCCATCGCCGGGACTCTCGCTTCGGTCCTCGGCGTCCGGATGGCGCTCCTCGCCTTCACGCTTGCCATCGCCACCTCGGGGGCCATCCTCGTGGCGTCGCCGGCCCGGCACCTGCGCGACTTCCCGACAAGAGCGGTTGCGGACGGTGCCTATGTCGGGGAAGGACAGGCGTAGACTTTCCCTGGTGAAGGGTGCCCAGATCACCGTGCAGTGCGACTGCGGCCGCCTCAACTACGTTGCCTACGGCGAGAAGTGGCAGTGCGAGGACTGCAAGCGGGTCTGGAACACCTCCCAGATCCCGCCCGAGGAGTACTGGGGCCTCATGCGCTCGATGCGGGCCGAGCGCCTCAAGGTCATCGGAATGGCGCTCGGGATCGCGGCGGTGTTCATCCTCCTCGGCTCGTTGCTCTCGGACGCCTTCTACTTCATGATGCCCATCGCCTTCTCGGGCTGGTACCTGATGATCATGCCGCGGTGGCGCAGCCGCCTCCGCCGCAAGGCGCGGGCCGCCCCGCAATGGACGCTGCGACCGGAGTAGGGCTCGACTCCGCCGTCAGCCGGAGTGGCGGCGACGGCAGCGCCGCCGGAGGTGGGGGCGACGTTCTTCTTGCGACCTTCGACGTGCCGTTCGACGTCGAGGCGGCGCGTTTCGCCGTCGACACGGCGGTCGAGACAGGGCACTCGCTCATCGTTGCCAACGTCGTCGAGCTCCCGCCGCTACCCATGAGCGTCGTCCTCGGCTACGACACCCTCGATTACTCGCCCGAGCTCGCAGCATCGCTTCGCGAGCCGGTAGATCTCGCCTACTCGCTCGGCGTCCACGTCGAGCGGCTCCGGGTGAAGAGCTTCCGGCGCGTGGAGGCCCTCGTGGAGCTGGTGAAGGAGCGGCGCATCGGGCTCCTCGTCCTCGGTCCGGACCGCAAGGTCGTCGGGCGACGGCTCTACAACCGGGCGGCCCGGGCTGTGCGTGACGAGCTGTCCTGCCTCGTGTGGCTCAGCTGGGAGCTCCCTCGTCGTTGAGACGGCCGGCGGCGGCGAGATAGCCGTCGAGAAAGCCGCTCCGCGACCCGTCGCGGCGCCATAGGACCGGGAAGAAAGCCTCGTCCATCTCGATCTCTCCGGGCCGCCGGTAGCGCGAGTAGACGGGATGGGGACAGGCGGGGTTCCAGCGGGTCGTCTCTTCTATGAGGTGGCTGATGATCGCCCGGCGTTCGGCGTCGGCGCGCTCGTTCGGCGGGCTCCCGTGGAAGACCCAGGCGCTGTGGAAGGCGGCGCCGCCCCGCGGCACCTCGACGGGAACGAGGTCGACCTCGGCGCCGGCTGGCTTGACATGGTTCACCCAGGAGAGCCAGTCGTCGGGAGCGTGGAACTGACCGCCCATCGGCACGTGTGGCCAGCGGTGCGAGCCCCGGACGTAGTAGATCGTCCCGGTGTCGGCGGCGGTGTCGTCGAGAGCCATCCAGCACGTGACCATGTTGGGAGGGTCGAGGTAGTCGAGGTAGGACCCGTCCTGATGGGCGAGGAGCGCCTTGCCGCTCGGCGGCTTCCAGATGAGGTTGTCCTGGC
Organism: Acidimicrobiales bacterium; assembly: GCA_030037405.1. Classification (GTDB taxonomy): domain Bacteria; phylum Actinomycetota; class Acidimicrobiia; order Acidimicrobiales; family Bog-793; genus JOPF099. The sequence goes on from JASHRK010000061.1 coordinate 3,466, forward strand.
CGAGGCGAAGACCGCTCGACCCGGTGAGGGCGGCGGCGAAGGCAGCGTTGCGGGTGGAGAGAGTCGTGGCGGCGAGCACGCGGTCCGCCTTCCAGACGTTGCACAGCTGGCGCGTGCGATCGGGCGGGGTGCTGCCGGGTTCGTAGTTGACCTCGTCGGGCGCGATCCCCGTCTCCCACTCGTGGGCGAAGACACGCTCGAAGCGGCCGAGGACGAGCTCGACCTCGTCGAGGGACAGGTACTCCTCGACGACTACGAACCCGTCCCGCTCGAAGGCGGCTACCTGCTCGGCAAGAGGCAGAGCCTGCGTCATGAGAGAAACGCTACCGGCAGGCGCCTCTCGACTCCGGCAGGGCACTCTCTTGCAACGACGACATCTCTTGCAACGACGACAGGGCCGAGCCCTTCGCTCAGACCGTGGTCACCGCTCCCTCCGCCTGCAGGAGGCGCATCTGCTCGGGTGTCGGCATCGACGCCACCTGCTCGCGGAAGGTGACCTTCTCGCGGTCCTGAACGATGCGGCGGAAGAAGAAGAGGATGAGCGAGCCGACGAGGACGCCAATGCCGATCCAGAGGTCGGTGGCATTGCCGTAGCCGGTGAGCGACGGGCTGGCGACCCCGAAGCCGAGGAACACGATGTTGAGCGCCACCAGCAGACCGGCGATGTAGAGCCATGGTCTCCCGACCTTGACGACGCGCGGCCAGTCCGGCCTGTCCTTGCGCAAGAGGAGGAACCCGCTCAGGGCGAGGACGTGGGCGAGGATGTAGCCGATATTGCTCAGGTACAAGATGGCGAGGTTGTCCCCTCCGAGGATGACGATGAGGAGGATGTTGACGACGAGGTCGACGGTCATGCCCCGCCCTGGCACGTTGTACCTGTTGAGGTGGTACAGCTGCTTGACCGTCATGTCGTCACGGGCGATGCCGTAGAGCGCTCTCGACCCGTCGGCGGTGGACGAGATCATCGACAGGAAGAGGCTCCCGATGAGGAG
>JASHRK010000062.1 GCA_030037405.1 Acidimicrobiales bacterium
CGCCGCCGAAACGATCTCAGGTCTGGAGCGAGAAACGGACCGGTTCGCCCTCCACGAGGTACCGCGGGACGGCGATGCCTTCGCCGAGGTCCTCGGCAGGCTCTGGCCTGCCTCGCGTGACAAGAAACGGCCACGTACCGGCCCAGCAGCTCGGAACGCCCTCGTCGGTGCCGTCGAGGGGGCCACCCGTGCGCACCTTGGCGGAGACGTCTTCGAGCCCCAGCTCGAGCACCGCCGTCTGGCGCAGCTCGTCGCTCGTCGGTGGACGGGCGTCCGCCGAGCGCCCGGGGACGAGGTGCTCGACCATCGCCTCGAGGACCTCCGCCTTGCGCGCCGGGTCGCGTACGAGCCTGGCGTCTCCGTGGGCTACGACCGACCGGTAGTTGGCCGAGTGACTGAAGGTCGAGCGCGCGAGCACGAGGGCGTCCACCAGGGTCACCTCCACCGAGACGGCCAGAGACTGGCGGCGCGCCGCCATGCGGGCGAGACGAGCTCCCGTCGAGCCGTGCAGGTAGAGCAGCTCCCCGCAGCGCACGTAGAGCATGGGCAGGACCTGAGGGCGCTCGTCGGCGACGAAGGCGACGTGGGCGATCATGCCGGCGTCGAGGATGGCATGCACGGTCTCGACCTCGTAGTGAGCTCGTTCCGGGTGCCGCGACATCTGGTTGCTGCCTGTCAGCGGGTAGCTGCTCCGTTCTCCGGCGGACAGCTCCATCTGCGGCCTACTCGCCGATGAGCTTGCCGAGCGCCTCACGGGCGCTCGCGCTGTCGGCCGCCGCCTGGGCCAGGTAAAGGGCAAGCTGGCGTACCCACTCGGCCACGGGCACCTCGCTGCGGGAGATGACGACGCCGCGGACCTCCTTCGAGACGGTGGCGACGAGGGACCCTCGCCGGGAGGCGAGCTCGAGCGTCTGGTCACCGATCGTGAGGCGGATCGCCGTCGCCTTCCCGAGGCGCCCTGATCGCCGGTCCGAGAAGGAGGCTCGCTCCCGCTCGACCTCGACCATTCCGGCAGGGAGAAGGTCGCCAATCGTCGTCGAGAGCACGCGGTGATAGGTGTCGAGATCCGCGGTGTCAGCCCGTAGCGCTGCTGCGACGTTCTCGACGAGTTGCGCGTGGTCGTCGGCGGCGCCCGCGCCTCCCGCCGGGACGTCGGTCATCTGTCTGTCAGCGGGAGGACGAGCTGCGGCTTGGCTATCTCGTGATCGGCCCGGAGCGCTCGGACGGCGGTGCCGATGGCGAAGAACTCCGTCGTGTGCCCCCCCCAGCGGTGGGGCAGGGAGAGCAGTTGGACGCCTACTATCCCCTCGGCCTTCAGCTGCTCGGCCTCGGCCTGCATCCTGCTCATGGCAAGCTCCCGGGCGTCGTAGAGGGCCTCGGTGAACTGCGGGATCTCGACGTTCTTGCCGACGTTGCCGAGCGCCTTCAGGGCTCCCTGGTGTGCCATGTGGTAGACGCAGCTCCCCATCACCATCCCGAGCGGGGCGTAGCCGGCCTGCACGAGCGTCCAGAAGTCCTGCCCCGAGAGGTCGGAGGTGAAGGGCTGGTTCTTGTTGTTGCGCCAAGAGCTCTCGTCGTCTGCCTTGACCGCCGTGCCTACAGAGATGAACTCGGCGAGGTCGTTGCCGAACTCCTTGAACTCGATGTCGAGGCGCACCCCGACGATGCCGTCGGCTCCGAGGGCGTCGGCTTCCGCCTCCATCCGGGACATGGCGAGCTCGCGCGCCTGGTACATGGCCTGCGAGAGGGTCGACAGCTCCATGTTCTGGCTCCAACGGCCGACCTGGAGCCCCACGTGGTAGATGCTCGAGCCGAGGACGAGCCCCACAGGGCGAAACCCAGCCTCTCTGACGAGCAAGAACTCGTTCACGCTCAGGTCCGAGGTGAAGAGAGCCCCAGGTTGCCCGGGCCGCATCTCGGCGAGGCGGCGCATCGCATCTTCGGGAACCCCGAGCTGGGTGGTGTCTGTCATCTGCTCCTCCTCGGAGTGTCGAGCGGCAATATGGAAAGACTCGTCGTGGGCGCCTCGTGGCCGGCGTGGAACCGGGCGATCGCCGTACCTGTCATCGAGGCCAGGGCCACATGGTCGCGGTGGCCCTCCCCGACCTCTCGCTCCCAGATGTCGAGGTTCATCGAGGAGGAGATGGAGCCGTCGGCTCCGTAGGCTGCCGTCCGCCGGGCGAACTGGTGGCGGGCGTCCGAGCGCACCGTGTGGACGAGATCGCTGTAACCAGACACCTCTGTGTTGCCCGCCATGAGAGATGCCTGCTGCACCGTCGCCCAGTCGTCGTGGCGTATCCCGATCGAGAGCCCGACGACGATGCCGACGGGAACCCATCCTCCGTGGAGGAGCTTTGCCATGTCCTGGCCGGCAAGCGTCGTCGAGAAGAGGTTCTTCGGCCGCGTCGGGCTGTGAGCCTTCACGGCGGTGCCGTAGGCCAAGAACTCCCGGTTGTCGTTCTCGAGCCTCGTCACCCGCAACGTGACGCCCACGACGCCGTCGCCGCCGAGCGCCTGGCACTCCGTGAGCATGCGAACGAGAGCCGTGTCGTAGCCGGCATAGAGCGCATCGACGTAAGGAGCAAAGCCGGTCGTCACGGTGTTCGCCGGACCGGCCGCATATTGCCCGCCCATCATGCCGCCGCCGCCCATCATGCCGCCGCCGCGGTAGCCGAGGCCTCCCCCGCCGTAGCCCGCTCCCGGCCCGAAGTAGCCGCAACCTCCCCAACCGTCCCATCCGATGTGCTCGACCACGCAGCCCATCACCTCGCCGACGACGCGGAACCCGCAGCCTTCGAGGCCGGCCTGGCCGGTGATGGTAAGCAGGCTGGCGGCCGACGAGCCCTCCCGCCCACGCTTCATCCGGGCCTCCGCCGCCGGCGGCAGGCCGCTCCCGTCCCAGACAGTGCTCATGATGGCATCGTCTCCCATCCTGCCTCAAAACCCGGACCTGCGCCCGACCGGGGGCTTGGGCCGGGCGGCCTCATGGCAGGAGCTTTCCTGGGTTGAGGATCCCGTCGGGATCGAATGCGCTCTTCAGGCGGACCATGAGCTCGATCTTCGCGGGGTCCTCGAGTGCGAGGAAGTGGCTGCGTTTCTGGATCCCGATGCCGTGTTCGCCCGAGATGACGCCGCCCAACGCGACCCCTCTCTCGAGCATCGTCCGGACGAGGCCGTAACGCTCGGCCGCGTCGGGGCAGTAGACGGTGAGGTGGACGTTGCCGTCGCCGACGTGTCCACAGCCCTTGACGGAGGCGCCCCGCTCGGAGGCGATATCGCGGACGGAGTCGAGATAGACGGCGATGGCCGACCTCGGGACGCACACGTCGACGAGGTCGTCTGCTCCGGCGGCCCTCGAGACGAAGAAGGCCCGCTCACGGGCACGGATGAGACCCACCGCCCGCTGCGGGGGCAGGACGTACATCTCGAGGGCCCCCGCCGCCGTCACGATCTCGCCGAGGCTCTCGACGTCCTCCTCGAGGCGCCCGGGTGCCGTCTGCTCGAGCAGGACCATGAGGTAGGCGGAGGACTTCTCCCGGATCTCCCCAGGAATGCCGAGGTCGATGCCCTCCGCCTGCGTGATCGCCTCGATCGTGACGGCGTCGAAGTACTCGAGAATGGAGGGAGCAAGGCCGCTCGAGACGACCACCGGCACGACGGAGGTGATGTCGTCAATCGTCGCGAAGGGGCAGAGGGCGAGCCCGCGATGTGGGAGCCTCACGGACAGGCGCAGCGTGACCTCGGTCACGAGGGCAAGGGTGCCCTCCGACCCGATGACGAGCTGAGTGAGGTCATAGCCGGTCGACGACTTGACGCACTTCCCGCCCGAGCGCAGCACCTCCCCGGTGCCGATCACCATCTCGAGGCCGAGGACGTTCTGCCTCGTGACGCCGTGGCGGATAGCGCGCATGCCGCCAGCGTTGGTGGCGACGTTGCCGCCCAGGCTGGCGCTCGACTCGCCGGGGTGAACGGGGTACACGTAGCTCGTCCCTGCCAGCTCCTGCTCGAGCTCGGCGAGCGTGACCCCGGGCTGGACGACGGCGACCTGGTTGGCGGCGTCGACCTCCAAGATGGCGTTCATGCGGGAGAAGACGACGAGGAGGCTCCCGGTGACCGGGATGGCTCCACCGGAGAGACCCGTCGCGCTGCCCCGGGCGACGATCGGGACCTGGTGCTCGCGGGCGAGCGAGACCAGGGCCGCCACCTCGGCGGTGGAGGCGGGGAAGGCGGCGGCAAGGGGCCTACCTGGGCACGCTCCGAGCGTCTCGTCGATCCGGAGCTCCGAAGTGACGTCGTCGCCGACGAGAACGTTGCCGCCGCCCACTACGGCTCCGAGTCGATCGACGATCGTGGAGCTGGTCACCACCAGACCTGACGATAGCTTTTCGCCCCGGCGCCTGGCTCTGTGGACCCATTGGGGACGGATGGGGGACAGGAGAAGGTTCCTTGTCGATAAGCGGGGTATTTCACAAATTTGCCTTGACCGGCCGGGGCCGAGGGGCGCAGGATGCACCCACCAAGGCAGCAGGTGGTGCTGAACCGGTTTGTGCGAGGGTGACTCGAAAGGGGAACCGGAGCGGAACTGGGTGGTCGGATCGAAGGGTGACTCGAAAGGGAAAGCCGGAGACCTGGCGAGACGTCGGTAGGAAGGTTGCCCGAAAGGGTGGCTGGAGAGCCGGTGTCACCTCTGGAGGAAGGAAGCCCGCAAGGGGGACCGGAGGCCGAGAGGGTTGCGACTGGTGAAGGTGCCCGAAAGGGTGCTGGAGACAGGAGCCCAGCAACACCGAAAGCCACGGAAGGTTGGGCCGGTGACCCGTACCTGGGTCGGTCCCCCCAGGACTGGCACAGGGACGGAGCGAGCCGGTGCCGCGAGGTGCCGGTAAGCGATGCTAACCGGGTCAGCAGCCGAAAGGCGCTGGGTCGGGAGTGCGGTCAGGTTCAACGGGGTTGAGGCCCCGGGAAGTACGGAGGTTCGCGCCGACCGGCTACCCGGGGCCCTTCCGCGTCTGGCCCGAAGGCGTGTCGGAGTGCGAGCTTAAGATCGGCGGCATGCCTGAAGCCGTCATTGCCGCTACCGCTCGCAGCCCGATCGGGCGGGCAGCCAAGGGATCCCTGAAGGACATGCGTCCCGACGACCTGGCCGTCCAGATCGTGCGCGCCCTCCTGGCCAAGGTGCCGGAGGTCGATCCCGCCGAGGTAGAGGACCTCATGCTCGGCAATGCCGAGCCGGCGGGGGAGGCGGGCTTCAACATGGCTCGAGTGGTGGCAATTCTCTCCGGGCTCGAGACCGTCCCCGGCACCACGGTCAACCGGTACTGCTCGTCGTCGCTGCAGACGATCCGCATGGCCGCCCACGCCGTCAGAGCCGGAGAGGGCGATGTGTTCGTCGCAGCGGGAGTGGAGACGACGAGTCGTTTCTTTGCCGGAAGCGCAGACGGCATGCCGGGCACCCACAACTCCCTCTTCACCGAAGCCGAGGCTCGTACGGAAAGACGCGCGGGAGGCGGCGTGGAGCCCTGGCAACCGGCGGAGGGACTGCCCGACATCTACATCTCCATGGGCCAGACGGCCGAGAACGTCGCCGAGTACGAGAACGTCACGAGAGAAGAGATGGACGAGTTCGCCTGCCGTTCGCAGAACCTCGCCGTCGAGCACGTCGAGAACGGCTTCTTCGAGCGCGAGATCACGCCCGTCACGCTCTATGACGGCACCGTGGTCTCTCGCGACGACGGCCCTCGGCCCGAGACGACAGTGGAAGTCCTCGCGAAGCTGCAGCCCGTGTTCCGGCCCGACGGGACCGTCACCGCCGGCAACGCCTGCCCGCTCAACGACGGGGCTGCCGCCGTGCTCGTGATGAGCGACCGGAGGGCCGAGCGGCTCGGCGTCGAGCCGCTCGCCCGGATCGTCTCCTCTGGCGTGAGCGCCCTTCACCCCGAGATCATGGGCCTCGGCCCGATCGAGGCGACCCGGCAGGCTCTCGGGCGAGCCCGGTTGAGCATCGACGACATCGACCTCGTCGAGATCAACGAGGCTTTTGCCGCCCAGGTGATCCCGTCGGCTCGCCACCTTCACATCCCCCTCGAGAAGCTGAACGTCCACGGCGGGGCCATCGCCCTCGGCCATCCCTTCGGCATGACGGGCGCTCGCATCATGACGACGCTCTTGAACGGCCTCGAGCACGAGGGGGGCCGGTACGGCCTCGAGACCATGTGCGTCGGCGGGGGCCAGGGGATGGCGATGGTCGTCGAACGCCTCTAGCCGCCACGAGCCGCCTCTAGCCGGCGGGGCGCCGGCTCGGCCCTGGCGTGAGCGCGCAATACTGGTGGTGGCGTGAGACCCATTCCCGTCGTCTTCCACATTGGCCCGCTCCAGATCCACACCTACGGGATCGGGCTGGCGATCACCTTCTGGTTCGCCTACCGGTACTTCGCGCGCCGGTTGCGAGCCCATGGCTACCCCGACGTCTGGCTCGGAAAGGCGTTCGTCTGGATCATCGTGTCCTCCATCGTCGGGGCCCGGGCGGTCCATGTCATCTCGATGTGGTCCTTCTACTCCCACAATCTCGGGGACATCTTCGCCATCTGGCACGGCGGGCTCTCCAGCTACGGCGGGCTCCTTGGCGGCGTCCCCGTCGGCCTCTGGTGCGCACACCGCTGGTGCAAGGAGCTCGGCCTCCTCGTCGCCTCGGACCTCGTGGCCCCGGTGCTGACCCTCGCATGGTCGGTCGGGCGCCTGCTCGGCCCTCAGCTCATGTACCAGGGTGGAGGGGTGAGGACGAGCAGCTGGATCGGGATGTACTACGCCGGGCAGGTAGGAAAGAGGATCCCGGTCCCACTGATCCAGGCAGCCGAGTGCTTCGTCATCTGGGTCATCGCCCTCCGGGTCGAGAAGTTCGTTCGTAGCCGCCGGGGGCCTCTTGGGCTCGTCCTGACCTCTGTCGTGACGCTCTGGGGGCTGTCACGTTTCTTCGACGAGACGGTCTGGCTTCCCCACTCGACGGCGGGAGACATGGCCGTGGTGGTCGGTTCCCTCATCTTCGTCGGCGTCGGCGTCCTCTGGGCAGCCT
>JASHRK010000006.1 GCA_030037405.1 Acidimicrobiales bacterium
GACCTGGATGATCACCCCTGGGCGTCCGCCCTCACGGGCGGGGCCGCTCCGGGAGGGGCCGCCCCGGGCAGGGTGCCGGGGGCTCCCAGCCGCTGGAACACCGGGAAGGACCTCTCCTTCGAGCCGCTCCGCCCCGAGCTCGTCTGCGAGGTCGCCTACGACCATCTCCAAGGCGACCGGTTCCGCCACGCCACCACCTTCCTCCGCTGGCGACCTGAGCGCTCGCCCGAGTCCTGTCGCTACGACCAGCTCGAGAGCGTCGTACCGGTCGAACTGGCCGAGATCTTCTCCTCGACCGCCAGCTGATCGCCCCTGATCCCCCCGGCCCTTACCATGAGCCAATGCGGCCATGGTCTCTCGAGCTCCGCGGCCGCCTGGAGCGACACGAGGTCGACTCGAGGGCGCTCGAGGACAACCCCCTCGGCGACTCGCCGAGGCGCCCGCTGCAGGTTTACCTCCCCCCCTCCTACGACGAGCGGCCCGAGGCCCGCTTCCCGGTCGTCTACGTGCTGCAGGGCTACGGCGCCTCGGTCGCCTCATGGGCGCTCGCCCCTTCAAGCTTCGAGCCCACCTACGCCGAGGAAGCCGACGAGCTCTTCGCGTCGAGTCGGGCTCCCGAGTGCATGCTCGTCTTCGTAGACGCCTGGACCTCTCTCGGCGGCAGCCAGTTCGTCGATTCGCCCGCGGTCGGCGCTTACCACACCTACCTTGTCGAGGATGTCGTCGGCTACGTCGACTCGCGCTTTCGCACTCTCGCGTCACCGCGCCACCGGGGAGTGCAAGGCAAGTCGAGCGGTGGGCTCGGTGCTCTCGTCACCGCCATGTGGCGCCCGGACCTCTTCGGGGCGCTCGCCAGCCATTCGGGGGACGGGAGCTTCGAGCTCAGTCTCCTTCCCCTCGTCGCGGAGGCCTACCGTGCCCTCCGAGAGGGCTATGGCGGGGATTACGAGCGTTTCTTCGAGGAGTTCCACGGGCGGCGGGCGTTCTCAGCGCCGTCCGACTTCCCCCTCCTCCTCTGCTACGCCCTGGCGGCCTGCTACTCGCCCTCGGCTTTGGAGCCGGACGGCGTTGCCCTCCCCTTCGAGCCGTCGACCGGGCGCCTGCGCGAGGACGTCTGGCTGCGCTGGCTCGAGCTCGACCCGGTGCGCATGGCACCCCGGTACCTCGAGGCTCTTGCCGGCCTCCGGGGCATCTGGATCGACGCCGGCCGCTCCGACGAGCACTATCTCGACGTCGCCGCAGACTCTCTCTCGGCCGTCCTCGCCGCGGCCGGTGTCGAGCACCGTTACGAGCTCTACCCAGGGGGGCATCGCGGGACAGCGCCGCGATACGCCCTCGCCCTCGGCTATCTGGCCGAGCGGCTCGCTCCTTCGACCTGACCCGGAGCGCCCGCCTCGGCGTCCTCGCCGCCGAAGAGCCCGAGGCTGTGCAGCCGCACCATCGTCCTGTGCTCCACGTAGAAGGCGAGCCCGGGGACGAAGCCGGCACAGACGAGCCCGATGAGCTGGGAGAGGCGGAACTTCGCCCGCCGCCCCAGCATCGCCACCGTGACCAGGTAGACGATGTAGAAGATGCCGTGGAAGGTGAACCCGACGGTCGCGAGCTCAGGCTTGTTCCCGATGTACTGAAGTGGAAGCGCCACCGCGCAGAGGAACAAGAGCATCGTCCCGACCACCCAGGCCATGATCCTGTAGCGCCAGATGGCGCCGGCCAGGTCGTGGCTCGTCAGCGACGAGAGCGTGGAGCTCACTCCGCCACGCTCGGGCTCTTGCCCATGTGCAGGCTGGCGAGGTAGCGGTTGTAGGCGGCCAGCTCAGGATCGTCCCCGTCGTCGTAGGGATCGAAATCGAGCTCGGTCACGTTCGCCGCCACGCTCGGGGAGGCGGGCCTCGCCACCGTCTCGCGCTTCTCCTCGGCGGGGGCGTCCGGGAGCAGCTTCCACCACATGTAGACGGCGTACCCGGCGAAGAAGGGCCACTCGAAGGTGTAGACCCAGCTGAGGGCGTTGCCCGAGAGGGCGCATGTCAGCTGCCACCAGCCGAGCGCGAGGCACCCGAAGAACACGACCACGACTGTGGCGTGCAGCTTCAAGGCCTTGGGCGAGAGCCACCTAGTGCTCACCGGCACAAGGGTACCGAGGGGCTGGCGGCGTTGCACCTCACCCGGGCAGCTGGGGCGGTCGAGCTCAGCCCCGGCTGTCGTGCGCGCCGTCACCTCCGCCGTCGCCCCCGCCGGCACGCTGGTCGTAGGTAGCGACGAGATTGCGGGCGGCGCGCGCCTCGTCGAGGCGTCCCACCGGGGTCGTGCGGGGGGCGGCTCTCGCTGCGTCGGCTCTCCCAGCGGTGCGCGCTTCGGCTGCTATCTCGGCGAGGGCGTCGGCGAGGGCGGCGACAGTTTGTGGGCTTTCCGTCTCGGTCGGCTCGATCATGAGCGCCTCGTGGACGATGTGGGGGAAGTAGATCGTCGGGGCGTGGAAGCCGAGCTCGAGAAGGCGCTTGGCCACGTCGAGGGCTCTGAGCCCGGTGTCGCGTTCGAGAGACGAGGCCGAGACGACGCACTCGTGCATGACCGGCCGGTCGTAGGGAACGTCGTAGCTTGCTCGCAGCTGCTCCTTCAACCAGTTGGCGTTGAGGACGGCGACCTCGGCGACCCGCCGCAAGCCTTCGGGGCCGTGGAGGCGAAGGTAGGTCCAGGCTCTCAGGAGAACGAGGGCGTTCCCGTGCCAGGAGTGGACCCTGCCGATCGATCGCGGCGGCGAGGTCCAGCCATAGCTCCCGTCGTCGAGGAGGCTCGGTCGCGGGCCGGGCAGGAAGGGGCTCAGCTCTGTCCTGACGGCAACGGGACCGGCCCCCGGGCCCCCACCCCCATGAGGGGTCGCGAACGTCTTGTGCAGGTTCAGATGGACGATGTCGAAACCCATGTCCCCCGGACGCACGACGCCGAGGATGGCGTTCAGGTTGGCGCCGTCGTAGTACATGAGGGCCCCCGCCTCGTGCACGGCATCGGTCACCGCAATGATGTTCTCCTCGAAGAGGCCGAGGGTGTTCGGGTTCGTGAGCATCATGCCGGCGACGTCGGTGTCGAGGACGGAACGGAGCTCCGAGAGGTCGACGTCGCCTCGCTCGGTCGTTCCTACCGTCGTCACCTCGTAGCCGCTGATGGTGACGGAGGCAGGATTGGTGCCGTGGGCGGCGTCGGGGATGATGACCCGTCTCCTCGCCTCGTGATGGGCGTCGTGCCAGGCCCTCATCAGGAGCAACCCTGTGAGCTCTCCGGCCGCCCCGGCGGCCGGTTGCAGGGTGGCCGCCGACATCCCCGTCACGGCACAGAGCATCTCCTCGAGCTCGACGAGCAGCTCGAGCCAGCCTTGGGCGAGGGCAGGGGGGGCGGCGGGATGGACGCCCGCGAAGGCCGCCATGCCGGCCGCCTCGTCGCACAGCTTCGGGTTGTACTTCATCGTGCACGACCCGAGGGGATAGGCGCCGAGGTCGACCGAGTACTGCCGGTGGCTGAGCCGCGTGAAATGTGCGACGAGGTCTCGCTCTGAGACCTCGGGGAGCTCGACGGGCGCCTCCGGCAGCCACTCGCCCGGCACGAGGTCCTCCGCCGGCCACTCCGGCAGCGAGGTCGTTCGAAAGGAGCTCGCCTGGCGGCCGGGGACCGAGAGCTCGAAGAGCGTCGGTTCGCTCTCCCTGCCCGCGAGCGGCGCGCTGAGCGCTCTTCCTCCCGGCGACGCCGTCATCGCAGCACCTTCTCGAGGCTGGTGGCGAGCCCGTCGATCTCGGCTCGTGTCCGCCGTTCCGTCGTCGCCACGAGGAGAGCCCCCGCGTAGGAAGTGCCCTCGTATCCCTCGTTGACGGCGACGCCTCCGAGGTAGCCCTCCTCGGCGAGCCGTTCGATCGCCGTCTCGGCCCGCAGCGGGAGCCTCAGGGCGAACTCTCTTAGCACAGGGGCATCAGTGGCCGCCTCGACCCCGTCGATGGCGAGGAGGGACTCCCGGGCATAGCGGGCAGCCCGCGCCGATCTGAGAGCGACCTGCCTCAAGCCGCCCGTCCCGAGCCAACCGAGCTGGATGGCGGTCGTGACGGCCATGAGAGTCTGGTTCGTGCACACGTTCGAAGATGCTCTCTCGCGGCGGATGTCCTGCTCGCGCGCCCGCAGCGTCGTCACGTAGGCGCGCCGGCCCTCGGTGTCCACCGTCTCGCCCACGAGGCGCCCCGGCAGGCGCCGCACGTCGCCCAGCCGGCAGGCGAAGAGCCCGAGGTAGGGGCCGCCGAAGCTCAGCGCCGTGCCGAGGGGCTGGCCCTCGCCTACGACGACGTCGGCCCCGAAGGAGCCGGGGGTGCGGAGCAGCCCGGCAGCGACCGGGTCGAAGCAGACGACGAGCCGTGCCCCCGTGCGTTCCGCCAGCCGGCGTGCCTGGCGGAGGTCCTCCAGGCAACCGAGGAAGTTCGGGAGGGCGACGACGACGGCTCCAGCCTTTCCGCTGGCGAGGTCGAGCGAAGCCCAGTTCGTCACCCCTCGGAGGAGGGGGACTTCCACTATCTCGTGGCCCGATCCCCTCGCGAAGGTCGACATCACCGCCCTCCAGTGCGGGTTGACGCCCTGTGAGCAGAGGACGGCGTGGCAGCCGGTGGCGGCGACGGCCAGGTTCACCGCCTCCACGAGCGACGTCGCTCCGTCGTAGAGGGAGGCGTTGGCGACGTCGAGGCCCGCGAGCCTCGCCACCATCGTCTGGTACTCGAAGAGGGCCTGGAGGACCCCTTGGGCCACCTCTGGTTGGTAGGGGGTGTACGCCGTCACGAACTCCGAACGAGAAGCGAGGGAGCGGACGACGGCGGGCACTTCGTGGTCGTAGGCGCCGGCCCCGGCGAAGCACACGAGGGACGCTCCCACGGGGCGGTTGGCGGCGCCAAGGGCCTCGAGCCGCTCTCTCAGGTCGGGTTCGCTCAGCGGGTCGGGTAGGTCGAGCCCGCCAGCCAGCCGGATCGCGGCAGGCACGGCGCCGTACAGCTCCTGCAGGCTCGAGAGGCCGAGAGAGGCGAGCATGTTCTCGATCTCGTCCTCTGTGTGGGGAACGAAGGGTGCGCTCATGTCTCGGATCTCATGCGGCGAGCCGGTAGAAGGGGGGCGAGACGATACGGGCGGGCAGGCGAGCTCCTCTGAGATCGATCTCGAGAGGGGCCTCGTTCTCAGTCGAGGAGGCGACGAAGCCAAGGGCGATCCCCCGCTTCAGCACCGGCGAGTAGTTGCCACTGGTCACGCTCCCTGTCACCACGCCCTCTTCCAGTATCGCCGCCCCCGCGCGGGGAGGACGCCGGTCGTCGGTGAGAAGGCCGACGAGACGGCGTGCCGGGGGGCGTTGCTTCAAGGCGAGGAGTGCCTCGCGGCCGACGAAGTCGTCCTTGCCCCAGCCGATCACCCACTCGAGCCCGGCTTCGAGGGGCGTGATGTCGGGACTGAGCTCGTGACCGTGAAGGGGCAACCCGGCTTCGAGGCGCAGGGTGTCACGTGCCCCGAGCCCCGCCGGTTGCGCCCCGCCTGCGAGGAGAGCGTCGAAGAACGCCGGAGCGATCTCGGAGGGCACGGCGCACTCGACGCCGTCCTCTCCCGTGTAGCCGGTGCCGGCGACGACGCACGGCTCTCCTTCGAACTCGAAGGTGGCGACGGAGTACCGCGGTGTCGAGGCGGCATCTGGGGAGACGGCCCGGACGATCTCGCGGGCCGCCGGGCCCTGCACGGCGAGGACGGCACGGTCCGGGGTGACGTCGTCACCGCCCAAGCGTTCGCGGACCCGGGCCGTGTTGGAAGCGTTCGGCATGACGTCGAAGCGCTCCTGCGACACCCACCAGACGATGACGTCGTCGACGACTCCTCCTCGATCGTTGAGGAGGTGGCTGTACTGGGCACGCCCGGGAGCGATCTTGCGGAGGTCGTTCGAGAGCCCTCGCTGGAGAGTCGTGAAGGCTTCCGGCCCCACCATCCTCACCGTGCCGAGATGGCTCACGTCGAAGACGCATGCCGCCTGGCGGCAGGCGAGGTGCTCGGCGATCGTGCCGGCGGGGTACGAGAGAGGCATCTCGAAGCCGCCGAAGTCGACGAGCTTGGCTCCGAGGGCGAGGTGCTCGTCGTGGAGCGGGCTGTGGCGGAGGCTCACCCGGCCAATGTAACGGGGCACGACCACGGGTACTTTGCGAACAGGTCCTCGACGTCGCGCCGGTAGAGCAACTTCACCTGAATTCCCGGGTAGAGCTCCGCGAGCCTTCTCGCCTTGGCGTTCTTCTCGGTCACGAGGTCCTGTCGAAGCGTGGTCAGCTCGACGAACAGGTCGTGCTCGGGAAGATAGAAGTCCGGACGGAAACCCCAGCTTGGTCTGCCGTCGCTCGACCACTCGAGCACGAACTCGACCGGCTCGTACTCCCAGGCGATCTGGAAGTAGTCGAGCAGTTCGGCAAAGAAACGCTCAGCCTCGTGGGCAAAGGTCCGCAAGCTCGCCTCAGCGGGCCTCGGCGACGGGACGGCCACCCTCTCCGGCGGCGGGGTCTTGCCCGGCGGGCCCTCGAGGCTCGACCGATCCTTGCGGACTTGCCGTCTCGGAGGGCTCTCCGGCGAGCTCGAGGATGCCCGCCTCGACCTGTGTCACGACGTCCGAAAGGGGCACGACGTTGAGCACACCCTGCCCGCCCCGGAGGAGGTCGAGGAGTTCCTCGCCGTTGCGGGCGAGAATCGAGTCCGAGGCGCCGAGGACGAGGCTGGCCGAGGCGAGGTCTTCGCTCACCGACTCGCGGAAGAACTCGATCGCCCTCCGGGCACGCTGCAGGGTGACGCCGGAGTCGAGCAACTGCTTGATGATCCGCAGCACGACGACGTCACGATAGGAGTAGAGCCTCTGGGTACCGCTTCCCCGCGCCGACGCGAGCGACGGAGACACGAGCCCGGTCCGGTCCCAATGGTCGAGCTGGCGGTAGGTGATGCCGACGATCTTGCAGACCTGCGGTCCCCTGTACCCCTGGGGCTTTCTCTCTTCCGAGCGACCTGGCATGGCTGTCCTGGCTGTCCGTCGGGTCCGTTTGAGTGACGGCCTGCCCCTCAGGACCTGTTCGGACGACAGTGCCGTAACTACATGTGCGTGACTAGATTAGGGCGCAGGTGGCCAAGAGTCAACGTCGATCTACGCGTTGTACCTGGGAGAACACCGGTAGCCACCGGCTTACGCTCTGGTAGAGGTTGAGCGGGCGCGGTTCCGGTCGAGCTGGAGCCGTTCAGGTCGAGCGGGAGAGGTTCAGCCGGAGAAGTCCTCGGGGCGGACGGTGTCGAGGAACTCCCTGAACTCCCCCACTATCTCCTCACGATTGTGCTCGTCCGGCTCGGAGTCGTCGAGATCTACGACCACTCCTTCTGCGTCCATGAGGTCGTCGGCCACATAGAGGGAGGAGTGCGTCCGGAGCGCGAGAGCTATCCCGTCGGAGGGGCGACAGGAGATCGTCAGATCTCGCTCGCCCTTCTTCAGCTGCAGCTCGGCGTGGTAGGTCGACTCGACCAGCTTCGTGACGACGACCCGGTCGAGCCGGGCCTCGAAGGACGCCAGCAGCTCCGTCATCAGGTCGTGGGTCATGGGCCGGGTGAGCTCGACGCCCTGGAGGGCGAGGGCGATCGCCGTCGCCTCCGGAGCACCGACGAAGATGGCGAGCGAGCGGCGGGCGCCCTCGGTCTCCTCGAGCAGGACGACTGGGGTGCTCGAGTGCAGATCGACCCTTACTGCGGACAGCCTTACCTCGACCATGCCTGCAACTTATCGCTCTTCCGACGCAGTCATCCCGCCAGGGGAGGATCGGATCACGGCTAGATCTCTCGGGACGGGTGGCCCTGTCTCTGCCCGTCTTCGAGGACGTGGAGACCGGGGAGGTTGCGGTACCTCTCGTCGGCGTCCAGGCCGTAACCGACGACGTACTCCTCGCCGATCGTGTGGCCGACGTAACGCAAGTCTACGGGCAGGAGGCGTCTCGAGGCGCGGTCGAGGAGGGTGCAGACCTCGACCGAGCGGGCGCCACGCTCGCCGAGGAGGCGGCGGACGTACGACACCGTGAGACCTCGGTCGACGATGTCGACCGCCAGCACCACATCGCGTCCGAGGACGTCGACGTCGAGGTCCTTGGCGATGCTGATCCGCTGCCCGCCCGACCCGTAGGGTGCCAGAGCGAGGAAGTCGACGCCGCAGCCCACGCCGATGCGCCGGGCGAGATCGGCGACGAGGCAGACGCTTCCCTTCAAGAGACCGACGAGCACGAGGCCGCTCGCATGGTCCGCCGAGATCTCCCGCCCGAGGCGGTCCACGATCTCCGAGATCTCGTGTGCTGCGAGATACGGGGGACCGGGCGCACCCGGTCCGCTCATCCTCCGGTCAGGTCCTTGAGGGAGCTTCGCAAAAGGCAGGCCTGTACGGACGTCCCGAGGCTCGACAGCTTCTCGAGGCTCTCGAGAGCTCGGGTGCGTGCCTGTGGGTTGCGCTGGCGGAGCAGCGGGGTGACCACTTGGGCGTAGAGACCTGCCTGTCGCTCGGCGGCGTGCTTGAAGATGCGCAAGTGGCGCGCTTCGATGCCGAACTGGGCGAAGTTTGCCGCCAGGCTTGCGATGACGAGGGCGTCCTCGTCGAAACAGCGAACGCCGGCAATGGTGCGGCCTTCGATGAGGCCGAAGGACTCGAGTGCTTCAACGTCGCGGACCGACAGGCCGCTTGCTTGCGCGAGCTCGCCGGCCGCCATGATCCCCTCGCCGGGAGACACGGCGGGCTCTGTCCCCGCCCCGGAAGCCGGACCTGCCGGCGATGCCTTGCCAGCGCCCGTGTCAGCAGCATTCTCGGTCGAGGCCTTCTCGGCGGAGCCCTCGTGGGGTTGCGAGCTGGTGAGGGCTCGCGGACGATCCCCTTGGCTCTCAGGCCGTTCCGGGGAGCCCTCCGGCGCCTTGCCCGAGACCTCCCCGAGGTCCGAGGGCCGCCGCCCGAGAGAGTGCGCCGATGCGGTTGCACCGGGATAGCCGGCTGTCTCTCGCGCCTGCTCGCTCTCGCGCCCGTGCCGGGCGATAGTGGCGACGCCGGCGGGCACGCGCTCGGTCGGAACCGACGCCGCCGTCGAGGGATGGGCCGACCCGTTCTGCACGGGCAGCGCAGCGATCTGCCCCCGGGCAGGCACAGACAGGTCGTCGTCGCTCGGCTCGGCGGGGTCGAAGAGGCTCTCCGGCTCGCTCGCGGCTGTGCTGCCCTCGAGCCGTCCTTTTATCACCTTCAAAGGGAGGAAATGCTCCCGTTGCTGGCGAAGGATCCAGCGCAGGCGGTCGACGTCGTGGTCGTAGAACTTGCGGTAACCGGACGGAGTCCGCTCCGGAACGAGCAGGCCCCGGCTCTCGAGAAACCTGATCTTCGAGATCGTGATGTCGGGGAACTCGTCTCGCAAGAGGGCGAGAACGTCGCCAATTGACAGGTAGGAGCGCTCGTTCACTGGCTGGCTCAGGCCTGGCCGGTCGAGAGAAAGACCAGCTTGAACTTCCCGATCTGTACCTCGTCGCCGCTCGTGAGCTCCGCCTCTTCGATTCGCTCCCTGTTGACGTAGGTGCCGTTCAGCGAGCCCACGTCCTTCACGACGTGGACTGGGCCACGCAAGAAGAACTCGGCGTGGCGCCGCGAGACGGTGATGTCGTCCAGGAAGATCTCACTGTCCGGATGGCGACCGACCCGGGTCGTGTCCGGTGACAGCAGGTACTTCGCGCCCACGTCCGGTCCTCGCTTCACGACGAGGACTCCGGCGCCGGCCTGGAGCTCTGTGAGCGGGACGTTCACCTCGACCTCGCCGCTGTCCGATTTGGCGTCGGGCATGAAAGAGACCGTGGCATCTGGACCGGTTGCAAGGGGGTTCCCGCAGGAGGAGCAGAAGTTCGCGTCCGGGGGGTTCCTGTGACCGCAGTTGTTGCAGAACACTCGACCAAAGCTAGCCGCTTCGGAGGGTTGCTGCTCTAGGCCCATCGCCCTCGAAACGCAACCGTCATGCAGGCTTCGTCCTCTGCCCCCTGCTGGGTAGCGACTCTGGCGCCCTGCTACTCGGTGGCCTCCCTGTAGCCGGCGGCATCGAGAAGCCCGTCCAGCTCGGAGAGGTCGGAGGCTTCGATGACGACCAGCCATCCACCCTCGTAGGGCTCCTCGTTCAGCCGTTCCGGCGTGTCGGTGAGAGAGGCATTGACTTCGACGATCGTGCCTGAGACCGGTGCGTAGATCTGGGACACGGACTTCGTCGACTCGACCTCTCCGAGCGGCCCACCCTGCTCGACGAGGGTGCCCGTCTCCGGCAGCTGGACGAAGACGACGTCGCCGAGGGCGTCCTGGGCGAAGTCGGTGATGCCCACGCGGACCTTGCCGTTCTCGTCCTTCGCCCACTCGTGGTCAGAGGTGTAACGCAGCTCGTCCGGTATGTTCATGTCCCCTTCTTAGCGCTCCTCGGTCGCTTAGCGCTCCTCGGCGCCGGCGATGATAGAGGCGATCTGCCCGGCCATCGACTCGGCCCGCAGCTCTGCCTCCGCCGGCGTCTTCCCCTGGGTCGTGACGAGGGTGGCGGGACCCTCGGCATCCGGGACAACGAGCGCCCATCCCTCCTCGTCGACGAGCTTCACGCCGTCGACGAGGACGACCTCGCTCGCGACGGCGCGTTCGAGAAGGGTTCGCATGACGGCACCTTTCGCCTCGAAGGGCGTCGTCACCTCCCGGTGCGCCATCGCGGGAGGGTCGATCCCCGCCAGTGAGCTCGAGAGCGGTCGACCGCTCACAGAGAGGAGCGAGAGGAGGCGGACGAGGGAGGAGACGGCGTCGAAGGCGGGCAGGAACTCCGGGAAGATGAAACCGCCCTCGGGGTTGCCGGCGAAGGTGATGCCAGGCGCCCTGGAGGCGGCCAT
>JASHRK010000063.1 GCA_030037405.1 Acidimicrobiales bacterium
GCAGGTGTGGGTGCATGGGGTGCGCCAGCCCATCCTGCAGGACAACGGCAGCATCGGCCGGGAGGCGGGGAAGCTTACGGGGGTGAAGGTCGTCGTAGTCGGCTGAGCTGGCGAGGACGACTCTTGTCCCTGTGACCGCGGCCGGCGCGATCGTTGTCCGTCAACGGGCCGGCGCCGGCCGGTAACGTTTTGTGGACCTGAGTACGCGCATGCGCGGTGAAATGTCCACGATCCGTGGGCGCTGGGCGTGTGTCGAGCGAAGCGCCGTTTCGTGGACCTGAGTACGCGCATGCGCGGTGAAATGTCCACGCTTTCGCCCCTCGCCCCCGCCTTGACCGCCGCGGCGGAGACTCTCCGGGTTAGTAGTGCGGTCGCCACGCCTCGGCTGCGGTGGCGTCACCGAAGATCTCGAGCCCCTGGTCGCCTGGATCGCCCGGCAGGCGAGTCCAGAGCCACCGGTCCAGTGCCCAGGACGGTCCGCGAAGTGCCACGTCAGACTTGAGGTGGGCCCGCGCGAAGGCAGCTCGGCCGGTGTCGATCGTCCACTCGGCCCCCTCTACGTCCGTGGCGTGCAGATGCAGGCTGAGGGAGTCGCCGAGCTGGATCTCGTCCCATGCGATCTCCTTCATGGCCAGCATCTCCAAGACCTCGTCGATGCCGTCGACAGCGGCCTCGGGTGCGAGGTCGGATGGAGGGTGGGCCGCGGATAGCTCGGCGTCGACGCGATGGATCGCCGTCTCGTGCAGCTGCCGCCGCCACCAGAAGGCGACCGGAGCCCTTGTCTTCGCGATGAAGTTCCAACGGAGCTCTTCCTCGGGGATCCGATCGAGACGGTCGCGGAGGTCGCCGAAGTTGGCGGCGACCCACTCGGCGGACGCTACGTCCTGGTCGCGCCGACGCACCATCTCATGGGTGGGAGGACCGTCGGGATCGTTGTCGAGGATGGCCGCAACCCAGCCATAGAGGCGGCCGAGGTGATCTGCGAGGTCGTTGAGCGTCCAGTCGGGGCAGCTCGGGACCGGCGCCGTGACGTCGACGTTCGGATCGCTGACGATCGACATAAAGCGATGAGCGTTCGACTCGAGCAGTGTGAGAGTCGTTGCGCGGTCCATGCGGACAGTCTTGTCCCGATGTCGACCCAGCATGACGCCGTGAAGTGGTGAGCCGGCTTCACGCCACGGGGTCACCTACGCACGGGGGTCACGACGACCGCTCGTTGGTAAGATGGCAGCTGTTGGAAGGCCGCGCAAGGCTGTCCACCGCGCGTCGTCGCACCAGCGAAACGCTCGGCCCCATCGTCTAGAGGCCAAGGACACCACCCTCTCAAGGTGGAGACACGGGTTCGAACCCCGTTGGGGCTGCTCGACAAAGTTGCAGGTAGTGGCTATGCGGGCGCCTCCGAGGGCGGCGGTGGAGGTGCCGACGCGGTGTGCGGACCGGTCCAAGTCCGCGGAAAGTACGCGAGATGTTGAGCAGCACCCTCACTGAGTTGCGAGGTAGCGAGGTCTGCGAGGGCATCAGCGATCTTGTGGTCGCGTTCCTGGGCGGCGTGCAGGTACCTCAGGCTGGCGGCAGGGGAGCGGTGGCCGGCTCTATGCATCAGGTCTGGCAGAGCGGCTCCAGTCGAGGCTGCCAAGGTGAGCCCAGAGTGTCGGAGATCGTGAAACCGAACGTCCTTTCGGCCGATGGCAGCTCGAGCCTTTGCCCACGCGTGATCCAGCGTGCGGGGCGAGACTGGGTCGCCCGCAGTACCGGGAAAGAGCCAGGCGTCCGGTTCGGGCGCGGTCGATCGGATGAGGTGATCCTCTACCTCCGGGATCAGGTTTCCCGGGATGGCGATCGTCCTTCGGCCGGCTTCAGTCTTCGGCGGCCCGAGCACCGCCATGCCATCGGCTCGCAGCGCCCATGTGCGGCGCACCGAGAGCCGTCGATGGAGGAGGTTGATGTCGCCCCGCTGGAGACCGAGCACCTCTCCCCGCCGGAGCTGGCACCGGATTGCCAAGAGCACTGCGAGTCTGAAATGGAGGGAAGTCGCCTCGACCGCCTTTTCGAGCTCCGGTACAGAGAGGACGGGACGCTCCTCGGCGTGTTCGGTTGCAGCGCCTGCGATGTCACAGGGCGAGAAGGCGATGATCTTCTCCCGTACGGCCGCCTTACAGATGACAGCAAGTAGCCGATATGCCGAGGCACCGGTCGAAGGATGCCGGTTCCGAAGGGGAAAGTACCAGTCCCTTATCTGTTGCGTGGTGAGCGTACCGAGGGGCGTCGCGCCTAGAGATGGGGAAATGTGGTGATCAAGAAGGAATCGGTACTTCGCCTGTGTGGTAGTTCGCAGTTCTACTCGCCCCGCGAGCCAGATGTCGGCGTAGGTTTGAAACTGGATCTTTCCCGCCCTCGGATCGATCCACGCCCCGGTGCGCATGTCCGCCGTGTGTTGCGCCAGCCAGTCCTCGGCATCCCTTTTTCGCGCGAAGGTCTTTGTTCTCTCGCGATGATCCGGGCCACGGTACGTCGCCTGCCACTTCGAGCCGCGGCGGTGCACGTGGCTCACGGTTCAGGCCCGTCATGCCTCGGTGGTAAGGGCTGGGTATCGACTACGTCGAGGTCATCCAGCCACTCCCACCCAGGCGGGAGCACGGCGCCTTCCTCTTCGGCTCGAGCGGTGCGAACCTTTCCGAGGTCGGTCTCGGTCGCCTGCAGGAGCGCTTGGTCGAGGCGGGACGGCTTCGCGACCCGGCCAAGATCGGCCTTCGGGCCGGGCGCGTCCTCAGCCGCCACAAGATGGCCAAGCACTTCTCTCTCGACATCGAAGAGAAAGGCTTCAGCTTCTCAAGAAAACAGGACGCCATCGACGAGGAGGCCGCCCTCGACGGGATCTACGTGATCCGGACCTCGGAGCAAGAGGGCGCTCTTTCTAAAGACGACGTCGTAAAGACCTACAAGTCGCTCGCCAACTTAGAGCGCGACTTTTGGTCCCTAAAGACGATCGACGTCAACATCCGCCCCATCCGCCACCGCTTGGCAGATCGCGTGAGGGCCCACGCGTTCATCTGCATGCTGGCAGCCCACCTCGTGTACCACCTGCGCGAGGCGTGGGCGCCCCTTACCTTCAAAGACGAGTCACCGCCCGAGCGCCAAGACCCGGTGGCACCGGGCATGCGCTCGAGGGCGGCATCACGAAAGGCTGCACGTCGTAAGGGACGAGACGGTGCCAGCCTGCGCCCCTTCCAAGGCCTCTTGGACCACCTCGCCACCCTCACCCGCAACACCAACGTCGTGCCGGGCACGGAGGTCAGCTTCGATCAGCTGACCGAGCCGACGCCCACCCAGCGCCGGGCCTTCGAGCTCTTGGAGCTCTCGATCCCGCTGCGCATCGTGTAGCCACGACGAACGACGAGGTTGACGAGAACTTCCAGGTCACGACGGTGATCAAGGCCTAGCAGCCGTAACTTCCGTCTAGACATCTGGGCTGGCGATCATCCGTGTGCCCCTCACTGTCGTCGACCGAGCATCTGTTCGCCCACATAAGCCTGAGGAGAACCAAAGATCACCCCGGGCGACTGTCACTATGAACCTGCGCCCGGTGGCAGGGCCTGTGGCGTGGAGGAGACCGTGTACATGCCGAGGGGGGAGCACGACGCTCCACGGGTGAGGCTCGCACGCGCAGAGTACCTCTTGACGAGGTAGCTCCAACGGCAAGGGCGCGAGGGACGGCGATCCGTAACGGGTTGACGGCTCGACGATCCTTGGTTAGTGTTTCATTGTGGTACTAGAGTTTCGTATAGCGAAACACATTCCACCGTGCTGTGGGGCTTTTGTTGGTTGCTTTACGACAAGTAGCCGCCTCGCACGGCGGACACTTGAAAGGGGGTGTCATGGACACTGAAGAGCGTCCGAACACTAACTACGAGAGACTCGATCCCCTGCGCAGGGGCCGTGGGCCGATCCCAGAGCACGTGATCGACGAGTTCGTCGCCGGCCGGCTTACACGGCGCGAGTTCCTCAGCCGTGCTACCGCAGTTGGGATCGGGCTTCCGGTCGTCAGCGCCATCACCAGGGCCGTCGACCCGGCTGGTAGC
>JASHRK010000064.1 GCA_030037405.1 Acidimicrobiales bacterium
CGCGGACGGCGACGCGATGGAGTTCTACAGCAATGAGGGTTATTCATCCACCGCTGGAACCACAACAACCGTTGAGGTGCTGGCAGAGCTTGTGGGGGATACGAGTGGGCACGGCAACTACTTCAGCACCTTCAAGCTTGGTCTCGGGACCGAGGATACTGCCCTTCTAGTTCATATGCCGAGATCAGCCTTCCCTCCTAATCCCGCGCCCGGTACCACGTTTACGACTACGACTACCACTACCACGACTACCCCGAAGACGACCACGACCGTCAAGACGACAACTACGACTACGACCACCACGACGACGACTACGACGACCACAACGACGACAACCACGACAACGACGACAACGACGACAACGAGCACCACGACAACGACTACGACCGTCCCGCATACAACGACCACCGTTCACACAACGACTACGACTACGACGACGCCTACGACCACGACGACCACTACGACAGCCCCCAACTCTTCGGACTTCGACTACATCGACTCCTATGATGTCGACAGCTCGCCCAACACTCCTGTGTTCACGTACTACTCCGAGCCCGAGGCAGGCAAGTTGCAGGAAATCCCTCTCGTCTCTAATGACGTACCTTCAAGCGACCTCGATGAGATCGCTGCCGTCTCGTATAACCTTCCCTTCATGGCGCCGCCGGGCCACAACGTGGGTGGATATGCAGCAGACGCGACAACCGACCTGCAGAACACTGTGTGGCTGCAGAACTGCCAATAATGGGACTGGCAGGAAAGTCAACGGGAGCAGAAGCGTGACCAGCGTACAGCGAACTTCACAGCGCCGACACAGCCATCGTAGGACGGGCTTTCGTTGGCGCAATGGTCGCCGTGATGATTCCGGTCAAGCGCTCGCAATTGTCATCGGGCTCATTGCCATTATCATCGCGGTACCGACCGCGATCGTCTCGAGCCTCAGCGGTCAAGTCGGCCTCGGTGCCCGTACCTTGGACACGTATGCCGCCCTTTCGGCAGCAGAGGCAGGCTTGCAGAACTACCGTAACCTCCTCGATGAATACCAGACCTTCTGGGAATATCACGGTTGCGAATCGACGACCTTGCTCAACCCGGTTGATGAAGGCGCGACTTCCGAGACACAAGATGGTAAGACGTACACCTGCTCCTCTGGAGACCTGATAAATCTCCCACCGACCGACGAGACAGATGCTGCCCTTACAGGCTGGTACGACCTAACAGGCAGCCCAGCAGAGGCGTTCACCTATTCAGTGAACACGTCTCAGCTTGAGGAGTTCAAGGATGACGACTATGCCGGGACCCTGCAGGTGATTATCACTGGCAAGGCTGGTAGCGGACAGGCAACCGCTTACCGCA
Source organism: Acidimicrobiales bacterium (assembly GCA_030037405.1). Lineage (GTDB taxonomy): Bacteria > Actinomycetota > Acidimicrobiia > Acidimicrobiales > Bog-793 > JOPF099. The sequence continues at coordinate 1,354 of JASHRK010000064.1, forward strand.
CGATCCAGGGTGGATACCAGCTGTCAGGCGTTCTTACGGACTCGTATTATAGCAACTACGAGCAACCCAATCCGGCTGATACGGGAGCGTACCTGAACACCTCAGAGTGTGAGGAGTGGACAAAGAGCGGTAGCAGCACAGTGTTGGAGGCAGCAGCGTGGACCGGTGCCGAGGGTTCCACACCGGAGTGCGGTGGGACGACCTTGAATACGGGCAGTGGGCAAAACTCGGTCCAGTGCGGCTCGACGGGAACTGCAGGCAGCTACTGTCAAGTCTACGAGGGGTCTGGATCCAATGACGCTGGTGAGTACGAGGAGACAACTGGTTCTACGGTGGGAGGTACTGGGAGCTATAGCGATGACAGCTGGGCCCAGGCATTATGCATTTACCACGAGTACAGCCAAAATAGTTATATTGAATCCCTCGGCGGATCAGTCACATATGATCTCAACGGTTCTGTTGTGAGCACGGGTAACGACATCGTGGCGCCCACCGGCTATCCAAATGCAGGGAAAGAACAGGACTATAACGGGAGTACGACGGCGGACTATTTCGACGGACCGTGGTTCGCAGATTTCATTGACCCGAGTGCCGCCCAGTACGCCTTTGCACCAGCATGCTCGCCCTACTATTTCGACAGCAGTGAGAGCTTCGACGGTCCGGTCTTTACCAACGACGAGATCGTGACGTGTGGCTCGCCGACCTTTGGAGGGACGTACACCTCGGCTGTGTCGAAGACCCAGGCTCTTCCGTCAAGCAGCTGGCCCGGTGCGGACTCGGACGGTGACGCCCAGGGTTACGTGAGCGACCCGGGGGTTGAGGGTGGCTGTGGAGAGACAGGGTCACCGGACTTCGATAAAGGCACGGATCTCATCGGCAACCAGATGGACCTGCCAAGCGTTAACACCTCGTTCGAGCAGTACGCCTCCGCCTCAAGCTCGTCAGACGGCTGTCTCTATACAGGCCCGACCCAGATCTACTTCCAGACCCCGAACGGTGACCCTTCGGATTCGAAGATGTGGGTGTGGAGCCCGCTATCGATCAACACGGGCAACTCCGACTGCGGAGGTGACCTCAACAGCGTCGAGATGCAGACGACGGGGACCTTGAATGGAGTGACGTGCTCCACGAGCAAGCCCTGCGTGAACGGGGACTTCGTAGAGGCAACCCCACCTACAGACATTGACAATCCAGACGGTGATGGAGTCATCTACGTGCAGAGCGAACCGTCGAGCTCGACCGATCCCAACTACTACAGCGACCAGTCCGCGCTGAGCAATCTCCAGCTGGAGCTGACCGGTACGTCGGAGACCGACATGGACGACATGTTCGGAAGCTGGACCTGTCTGGACCCGGCCGATCCGAGCGCCGGGACGAGCGGCGACTGCGACGCCGGCGACCTGTTCGTCTCCGGCGTGATCGGCGGGCAGCTCACGCTTGCAACCGAGACAGGCAACGTCTACATCACCCGCCAACTCGGGATCGAGTGTGCCCTGGAGTCGGGCGGTGCCCTTTCACCAGAAGATCCGGAGACCGCCACCACGTCGATCAGCGCTTGCAACTCGGGTGCAGGTGACGAGGACGTTCTCGGTATCGTCTCCGACCAAGCCATCTGGGTCTCGCATCCCATCAACTCCTCCGAGCTAAGCTCGAGCAGCGAGAACGGCTACGCCTGCACGAACCCCGACAACGCTGTTCCGGCCGACAGCGCGACGGAGACCGTCAACGACACGAGCTACACGTACTCTCCGGCGGACGCGTGGGAGGACGTAGTGCCCGACTGCGACCTGAGCGATGACACGACCTTTGGAGGTGCAACCAACCCGGCTCCAAGCGACGATCCGGTCATCGACGCCGCACTCGTCAGCCTGACGGCAGAGATAGGAATCCAGAACTTCGACCAAGGAGACGGGAGCGGGGACGTATCGATCAACTCGACAACATGTGCAGACGAGGAGTTGGAGAGCTGCGACGGTGGCGTCTTCATAAACGGGACGGACGTCGGTAACTACCGGGGTACGTTCGGCGAGTTCTCGGGAACAACAACGGACGACGGCTACAACAAGGAGCTTTCGTTCGACAACCGGCTGTACTGGCTCTCACCTCCTCACTTCATAGAAGCGACCGGGGCCGTCTGGGATATCACCTCGTTCGACGACTGCGCGATCTCGGACTCGGCGACGCCGCCGACGGGGTGCAGTCAGTAGCTGGGCAGCCCGCTGGGTAGCTACTACGCCTTCGCGTCTGGCGTAATCGCCTCGACGCGGATAACGCTTGAGGCGTGCGTATCGCGACCTGGAACGTCAACTCCCTGAAGGCGCGCATGGCGAAAGTGGAGGAGTGGCTCTCTTACGCCGCTCCCGACGTCCTCTGCATGCAGGAGACGAAGCTCGCGGACGGGGCGTTCCCTGCCATGGCCTTTGCCGCTCTCGGCTACGAGTCGGCCCATCATGGCAACGGTCGCTGGAACGGGGTCGCCATCCTGTCGAGAGTCGGGCTCGAGAACCCGCGCTCGGGCTTCGTCGGCGAAGAGCTCGGCGCGATCGAGGAGTGCCGGTTGCTCACGGCGAGCTGCGGAGGGGTCGAAGTGACGAGCGTCTACGTGCCGAACGGCCGCGAGGTCGGCTCCGAGCACTACGACCGCAAGCTCGAATGGCTCGACCACCTTCAGCAAGACCTCGTGACCCACTGCGCGCCCGAGGGGTCGATGGCGATCTGCGGCGACTTCAACGTCGCCCCCGAGGACCGGGACGTCTACGACATCTCGAAGTTTGCCGGCGCCACCCACGTGAGCCCGGAGGAGCGGGAGCGCTTCAAGGCACTGCAGTCATTCGGGCTCGAAGATGCCTTCCGGCTCGTCTACCCGGACGCCGACCAGCTCTTCTCGTGGTGGGACTACCGGGCGGGCGACTTCCACAAGCACCGGGGCATGCGCATCGACCACATCCTCGTGACGAGACCGCTCGCCTCCCGGGTCACCTACGCCCTCATCGACCGGGAGGCGAGAAAGGGGATGGGCGGGGAGAGACCGCCATCGGATCACGCCCCGATGCTCGTAGACGTCGCGATCGGCCCTGCGTCGGCGTAGCCCTGCCGGATGCCCTGCCCGGCCCGGCGTGAGAGCTCGTGGGGCTCGTAGAGCATCCAGTAGGCGTTTCTCGCGTGCTTGCGGGCGCGGTCCTCGCAGACGGGGACGAGCGCTTCGGGGTCCTCCTCCTCGTTCTCGTGGACGAATACCTCGAGGATGTGGGTGGAGGTGAGGAGCTGGGCCATCATGATCCCCTGGGAGGCCTCGTGGGCGCACACCTCGTCGATGGCGGCCCGTCCGGGCATCCCGAGGGCGACGATTATCTTGCAGCCCTCGTTCTCGACGAGCAGCTTGCATGCGACGGCGAGGTCCTTGAAGCCGGGCACGGTACGGCGCACAACCTCGAAACGAGTGCCGTACCCGGGGCAGGACTCGAGCTCGTCGACGGCGATGGCGCCCATGTCGACGCGGGCGAACATCGTGTCGACGACGCCGATGCGGTCCATGGCGCCATGATACGGGCACGTACGCTCGCAGTGTCCTGGTAGTCACGGAGAAGTACACACCCCATCGGTAGTGTCGGGGCCATGTTGGCGGGCGCTGAGATCAGGACAGCCATCGCCGAGGGGCTGATGGAGATCGAGCCGCTCGAGGCGAGCTGCTTGGAGCCCGCGAGCTACGTCATGCGCGTCGGGCACGAGGCTTACGTGAGCGGTTCGGACGGGAAGATCGACGTGGCGAACAAAGGGCTCGTTGTGATCGATCCGGGGGAATTCGCCGTCATCGTCACTCGGGAAAGGGTGCGCTGCGGACCGCAGATTGCCGGTCAGCTAGCGCGAGTTTCCGGGATCTCTGGGTCTCCGGCGGCCTTTGCCCACGTCAGTGGCTGAATCGCTGCATCGTCCGCGTATTACCTAAGTCCGCTCAGCTGCGCGGCGCGTAGGCAGCGAGGCCGAACAGCTGATAGAGCTGCTCTTGGGTCTCGTCCATCTCCGTCAGCATCCGCCGCGCCCGCGGCCGTCCTCCAGCAGACGGGTAAAGGAGGACGGTCTCCTCGATGCCGGCGAGGCTCGACAAGAGCGCCCGCACGGAGAGGTGGAGCCCCGCCCGCCCGGCCTCGCGCACCATGAGGCGGGCGACCATGAGGGCGAGCACGCAGTAAAAGACGTGCACGCGGATCTTCTGGTCGGTCCAGTGGAACATCGGCGAGAACGAGACGACGGTCGGGTCCTTCATCTGGCGGAAGTCGGCCTCGGCGAGCCACTGCGAGCGATAGGCGGCGACGACCTCGGCGAGGGTCCAGTCCTCGTGGTCGCTGAAAAGGACCCGCTTGCCGAACAGCTCGGCCTCGAGCTCGGCCCGCCACGCCGGGTCCTCCTCGACCACGAGCGAAAGCTCGCCTCGGTTCTCGCCGACGAGCGTCGTGCGAAGACAGCGCCGGACCCAGCGCGCTCTTGTCGCCTCGGCGATCTCGGCCTTTACGCCGGACCTGCTGCGCCGTCCCCGACCCCCTGCAAGGACGCGTTGGCACTCGGCGAGGCGCCGCCGTGCCTTTCTCATCGTCTGGTCGAAGCCGCGGGACTGTTTGGCGTGCAGCTCGTCTGAGTGGGTGACGACGACGCGGCGCATCGCCCCGAGCGCCGCGGCGCGGGCCTCAAAGGCGGTCAGTCCCGGGAAGACCTCGGCGTCGACGACCTGGTAGCGGGATGTGGGGACCGCCAACAGCTCGGGGTGGTCAGAGGGCCGTAACGAGCCGACGAAGTGCATCCCCGTCCCCTCGATCACGAGCTGGTTCTTCGCCGAGTCCTGGCCGGCGTCGTAGACCAAGGTGAGCTCGGAGGGATCGCCGATGCGGGTGAAGCGGCGGGCGAGGGAGGTCACGACCGAGGAGAACTGGGTGACGTCGGGACGGTCGCCGGCATACGCGTGGCTAAGGAGCGGGATGCCGCCGTCGCGCGCCGCGACGAGGCCGAGGCCGACGAGGCGGAGGTCGTTGCGCTTCTGCTTGGCATGGCCGCGCTGCGCGATCGGGGCGCGAGGGTTCGCCGAGTCGATGTAGGTGGCGAAGTTCGTCATGTCGAGCACGAGGCCGGCGGTCGCGATGTCGAAGTCCGCGACAGCGCGTGTCGTGATCGCGTCCTCGATCTCGGCGAGCTGCGCCGGGGCGATCTCGTCCATCGCGTCCCAGAACCTGCGATGGTCGGTCGCGCCGGCAGGAAGCTTGACCAAGCGGTCGCCCGCCGTCGTTGCCCACCAGGCCTGAAAGGCGAGCTTCGAACAGGGCGCGACGACCCGGTTCAGCGTCGCGAGGGCGATGTAGGTGCCGACCGACTCGGCGGCATCAACACGGCGCGGCCCGACGACTGCGTCGATGACCGCGCGCACCTGCAGGCGCTCGAGCACCGACCACGCGGCCGCGAGGTCGCCGAAGGCAAGGTGGCGCGTGCGCTCGGGCACCATCTCGGCACCGTCCATCGCGGCTTCGATGTCAGAGGCCTTGCCGAGATAGCGCTCGGAGACCATCTTCGGGCGGCCCCCGACGCGGGCCATCTCGCGCAGGTAGTAGTAGGTCTGGCCGTTGACCTTCTTCGAGATGATCGAAGCCACACTTTAGGTAATACACCCTCGCGTGACAAATCGCGAGCACCTGAGCAGGACAAACGCGCTGGTCAGGTGCGTTTTTGAGAAAATATCTCCGATCCCCGCTCACTCGTTCCCGCGGAGAGCCCGGAAACTGACGCTAGTGCTCGACACCATGAGCTCGATCCATCTGTCGACAAGCTTCGGCCTCACCTTGGTGATCTCGGCGGCGCGATGGCCGCTCGTTCGAAGGAGGGACGACCAGAACTGGTCGCCTCCGTCCACCCAGGTGCGCGCGTCGTACACGACGAAACGAACCGTCCCGGTGAAGCGCTCGCCCGTCGTTGCT
>JASHRK010000065.1 GCA_030037405.1 Acidimicrobiales bacterium
TGGCGCTCCTTCTCGCTCAACTTCGTCCAGGGCTCGCCCCCGAGCCGCACCTCGCCGGAGTCCGGGTCGGTGAGAGCAAGCGCCATGCGGGCCACCGTCGTCTTGCCCGAGCCCGAGATGAGAGCCCGACAGCTGCCCCAACAGCTGTCGGGGGGGCTCCGCCAGCGGGCGCTCATCGCCTCCGCCATCGCTCTCGATCCCGACCTCGTCGTCGCCGACGAGCCGACGACTGCCCTCGACGTGACCGTGCAGACGCAGATCCTGTCGCTCCTCGAGTCGATGAAGGAGCGCGGCAAGGCACTGGTCGTCATCAGCCACGACCTCTCTGTCGTGAGCCGCCTCGCCGACCGTGTCGCAGTGATGCGAAAGGGCGTCCTCGTCGAGTACGGCCCGGCCGCCGACGTCCTCGCCCGGCCGACCCACGGCTACACCCGCCGCCTCCTTGCCGCCGTGCCTTCGGGCCACAACAAGGGAAGGCGCCTCTCGGCGCCCATCGCATCCTCGGCGCCCCACGCACCCAACGGCGTCGCGGCCACGCCGCGTCGACCGACTGCACTTTCCTTGGATCCCTCCACCTCGGAGGAGCCGGTCGCCGTCCTCGAAGCCCGCAACCTCACGAAGTCGTACAAGGGCCCTGACCACAGGGTCCGCACGGTCGTCGACGACGTCTCGTTCAGCCTCCTCGAAGGAGAGACCCTCGGCCTCGTCGGCGAGTCGGGCTCGGGCAAGACGACGGTGGCCCGCATGGCGCTTGCTCTCACCGACCCGGACTCCGGCGAGGTGCGGCTCGGGGGCGAGCCCTGGACGAAGTTGAGCGAGAAGGAGCGCCAGTCTCGCCGCCGCCGCATCTCGGTCGTCCACCAGGATCCGCTCAGCTCCTTCGACCCACGCTGGCAGGTTGGCCACATACTCGACGACGCCCTCGGCCGCGAGCTCGGGGCGACGGGCCTCGGGGCGACAGGGCTGGCCGCGACGGGGGTCGGCGCGACGGGGCGGGCGGAGCGAGTCCGGGTCCTGCTCGACCAGGTCGGGCTTCCTGCCGGCGTCGTCGGCCGACGGCCGCTCCAGCTCTCGGGCGGCGAGCGCCAGCGCGTCGCCATCGCCCGGGCACTTGCGGTGGAACCGCAGATCCTCATCTGCGACGAGCCCGTCTCGGCTCTCGACGTGTCGATCCAGGCGCAGGTCCTCGACCTCCTCGCCGACCTGCAGGAGAGCCTCGGCCTCAGCTACCTGTTCATCAGCCATGACCTCGGCGTGATCTATCACGTGAGCGACCGGATCGCCGTGATGAAAGACGGCCGGATCGTCGAGTCCGGCGAGGCCGACGAGGTGTTTCACAGACCCCGGCACGCCTTCACGCGGCAGCTCCTCAGCTCGCTCCGGTTGCTCGACGAGGCGGCCGGTGACGACGTCAAGACCGCGTGGCATCGGGAGGACGACCTCGTCGTCGCCGGCTGAGACGAGACGACGCTCGAAAGGACGCACACGGATGACACGCCGCAACGCCGCAGCATTCGACAAGCAGATACACCTGAACGCCTTCGAGATGAACTGCGTCGGACACCTCGCCCACGGCATGTGGCGCCACCCCGAGGACACGCGCCAGCGCTACACCGAGCTCGATTTCTGGACAGGTGAGGCGAGGCTGCTCGAGGAGGGGTGCTTCGACGCGATGTTTCTTGCGGACGTGATAGGGACGTACGAGACCGCCCCTGGCGACAGCGACCGCTCGATACGGACGGCGTTTCAGGTGCCGGTCAACGATCCGCTCCTGCTCGTGCCGGCGATGGCACTCGCCACGGAGAGACTCGCCTACGTGGTCACGATCTCGACTACCTACGAGCCACCGTTCGCCCACGCCCGACGGATGACGACGGTCGACCACCTCACCAAGGGCCGGGTGGGATGGAACGTGGTGACCTCGTACCTGAGCAACGCCGCACGCAACTTCGGCCTCCCCGACCAGATCGCCCACGACGAGCGTTACGACCGCGCCGACGACTTCCTCGAGGTCTGCTACAAGCTGTGGGAGGGCAGCTGGGACGAGGGCGCAGTTCTCAGGGACCGGGAGGCGGGAGTCTTCGCCGATCCGAGCAAGGTTCATTACATCGACCACGACGGCCCCTACTTCAAGCTCCCGGGCCCGCACCTCGGCGAGCCTTCGCCACAGCGGACTCCCGTCATCTTCCAAGCGACGGCCTCGCCGCGGGGCAAGCTCTTCGCCGGCCGCCACGCCGAGGCGGTGTTCCTCGGCGGCTCGACGATCGAGGGGGCCGCCGCCGACGTGGCCGAGATCCGCCGGCTCGCCGAGGAGAACGGCCGCGATCGCGACGACGTGAAGATCTTCAGCCAGGTACGGATCGTCACCGGGAGGACGCACGACGACGCCGAACGCAAGGTGGAGGAGCACGCCGCCTACCGTGAGGTCGGCCTCGGCTTCGGGTCCTTCGATCTGTCGAGGTACGCCCCGGGGGTCTACCTCGACGAGATCGTGGTGCCCGACGACGGCTCGGGGAGGCGAAACTTCCTTGCGAGCGTTGCCGCCAGCCTGCCGGGTCGGCCGACCGTCGCAGACCTCCGCAACCATCTCCGCCGCGGCCAGCTGGGCCCGTTCAACGTCGTCGGCGACCCGGAGCAGGTCGCCGACGAGATGGTCCGCTGGATGCACGAGGCCGACCTCGACGGCTTCAACATCCACTCCAGCGTCACGCCCAACAGCTACGTCGACTTCGTCGAGCTCGTCGTGCCAGTGCTGCAGCGAAGAGGTCTGCTCCGCACGTCGTACGACCCGTCGGAAGCCACGCTGCGAGAGCGCCTGTTCGGAGCGGGACGGCGCCGGCTACCTGCCAGCCACCCGGGCGCCGCCTGGCGCAACGCCTACAGCAAGCCGTGGTTGGGCGGGGAAGTGCCGTCGATGGCGTAGCGCCCGATGTGCTGGACCTTCCAGCGGACCGGGTCGTGCAAGGTGTGGGTCCTGGCGTTGCGCCAGTGACGGGAGAGGTTGAGCGACTCCGCCGCGCTGCGGGTCCCGCTCACCTCGAACAGAGCCGAAGCCGTCTCGACTGACACCCTGTCGGCCACGGCCTTGGCGACGGCAATCGCGATGCTCGTCTCGGCGGCCGTGCGCTCGTCGAGGTCGTCGCTCTCCTGCAGCCGGAGGGCGGCGTCGACGGCATGGCCGGCTGACGCCGTCAGCGCCTCGGAGGACCGGACCTCGATCTCGAGCTCGCCGACCCGCTGCACGAGCAGCGGGTCGTCGGCCGCCTTCTCGACGTGCGCCTCGAACCACGGGCGGCTGCGGGTCCGTACGAACTCGACGGCCTCTGTGAGAGCCCCGCGGGCGACGCCGGTGTCGATCGCCGTGTGAAGGAGCTGCGCGAAGGCCCCATAGGCCTGCGGCTTGGCGAAGATCCAGTCCCGCTCGACCACGGCGTGCCCCGGCACGCGAACGCCGGCGAAACGGACGGTGCCGCTGGCCGTCGTCTTCTGGCCCATCCCGGCCCAGTCGTCGAGCACCGTGAGGCCCTCGGTGCCCCTCGGCACGTAGGCGACGAAGGCTCGCCCACTGGCGTCGCGAGCGAGTACCGGGATGATCTCGGCGAAGAGCGCACCGGTGCAGTAGAACTTGTCGCCCGTTATGACGTAGGAGTCGCCGTCGGCCTCGATGCGGGTCTGGATCTGGTCGAGCGTCGGGCTGTTCGCCTCCGACTGGGCGTTGCCGAACCGGACTCCGCCGAGCACCTGGGACAGGAGCGCCTTTTGCTGCTCCCAGCTGCTGGCCAGGCGGAGCAGGTTCACGTAGACGAAGTGGCTCTGAGGGATCTGGGCGATGTTGGGATCCGTTGTGGCGAGTATGCGGAGCACCTCGGCCACGATCGACGGCGGCAGGTCGGGACCGCCGAGCCAGGCCGGGACGGTCATCGAGTAGATCCCTTCCTCGGACAGTCGCTCCACCTCGTCGCGCGGCAGGGTACGAGAAACGTCCCTCGCGGCGGCGCTCTCGGCGAACTCGGCCGCCAGAGCCCGCGCCACGTCGACCGCCTCGACAGCGTCGGAGAGGACTCTCGCCCTTCGCCTCGGTGCCTCGGAGGATGCGGCGGACGGCGCCTCGGGCTGTGACTCGGGCGGTGCGGCGGGCTCGTCACTCGCCGGCGAGGCGACAGGGTGGGGAAAAGGCCTGATGCGGGCCTCGGTGGTCTGCGACATGGCGCTCTCCTCGGCGTCTCTGGTGTCTGGCGTGTGGCTTCTCTCAGGGGAGTTGACCGGGCTATCCTAGCCTAAATACTATTAAACCGATAGAACTACTCAAGAATAGTTCCTACCCGGGAGCGAGACCTCGCGGAGGACGCGACATGACCCTCAGGTTCCACTGGTTCCTTCCCACCAACGGCGACGGCCGGGACATCATCGGCGGAGGGCACGGTCTCGTCTCGGGAACGGCGGGCTCGGTCCGGTCCACCGGGATCGACTACCTCGGGCAGATCGCCCGCAGCGCCGAGCAGCTCGGTTTCGTCGGGGCACTCACGCCGACGGGCGCCTGGTGCGAGGACTCGTGGCTCGCGACGGCGATGCTCACCGAGGTCACCGAGCGCCTCCAGTTTCTCGTCGCCTTTCGCCCGGGCCTCATCTCGCCAACCCTGGCAGCCCAGATGGCGACCACCTTCCAGCGCTATTCGAAAGGGCGGCTCCTCTTAAACGTCGTGGTGGGAGGCGAGCCCGGCGAGCAGAGGGCGTACGGCGACTTCCTCGACAAGGAGGGGCGGTACGAGAGGGCGGCAGAGTTCCTCGAGATCGTGGCCCGGCTCTGGAACGGCGAGACCGTCGACTTCACCGGAGCTCACCTCCACGTCGAGGGTGCCCGGCTCACCAACCTGCCGGACCCGATCCCCCCGCTCTACTTCGGAGGCTCGTCACAGGCGGCGGGCCCAGTGGCCGCCGACCACTGCCAGGTCTACCTGACCTGGGGAGAGCCGCCTGCGGCAGTCGGCGAGAAACTCGACTGGATCCGCCACCTGGCTCTCGTCCGCGCACGTCAGGTGAGCTTCGGCATCCGGCTCCACGTGATCGCCCGTGACACCTCGGAGGACGCCTGGCGTCAGGCGCGGCGCCTCATAGAGAACGTCGATCCGGAGGCCATCCGCGCCGTCCAGGCCGGGCTGGCGAGGAGTGAGTCGGAAGGCCAGCGCCGCATGCGGGCGCTGCACGAGGGCTCGCCTGACTCACTCGAGGTCTCACCCAACCTGTGGGCGGGGATCGGCCTCGTCCGCGGAGGAGCCGGGACCGCTCTTGTCGGGAGCCACAGCGAGGTGGCAGACCGGATCGAGGAGTATGCCCGGCTCGGCATAGACGAGTTCATACTGTCGGGCTACCCGCACCTCGAGGAGGCCTACTGGTTCGCCGAGGGAGTCCTCCCCATCCTCGAGAGCCGTGGGTTGTGGAGCCACCCGGCGCCCGACCGCCTCCTGCCGGCGGCACGCGTCCCCTTCGCCCCGACCTCAGGAGCACTCGCCGCCACGTCGTGAGGGCGCCTTCGAGGCGACGCGGGCCTTCCCTGAGCTCCCCTTAGCTCCCCGGCCGCCGAACCCAAAACCTCGTCGCAACAGTGAACCGTCTCGCTCAACATGCCAACCCCTGCGGCGGCGACTCGATGCCGTGATCTGGTCGGGGATGCTTGCCTCCCGAAGGACTCTGCCTACGAGACCGGAGTCGAATTTACCGTGGAACCCTGAGCCCGAGCACCGGTCACGTCTCCGATGAGAAGCAGGAACGGGCGGCGAAGAACGCTTCTTCGATCGCGAGAATCTGGCCGGAGGTGTGCTCTGCCAACCAGGGCGCCGCAGCCTGCGCGGACGCGAAGAAGTGGCCATGGTCGCACACGGCGGACCGGACGTCGTCGACCGGGTCGCTCGATACGAGCTCGGAGACGACTGCCTCGTTTGGCTCGATGGAGCCGACCGAGCTGGGAGTGACCTCGAAGGAGATCGTCTGGCCAGTTGCCGGACAGGTCGAGATGACTTCGGCAGCTCGATCGAGGAGGACGGGGAAACACAAGGTGTCCATGGCACACCAGGTGTAGAGGACCCGTCCCGCGACGATGAAGCGGTGCGGCGTCTCCCGTTGCGTCAGCCCGAAGCCGATCAGGCGACCGTGTTCGTCCCAGTCCGTGCCGGCCTGCCCGCGCAACAGGTGGTGTAAGCGTCCGATCGGCTGCCCAGTGGCGACAGAGACCTCTTCGAGCCCGAGCGGGCGTCCTTCGGCCAACAGCGACAGCAATCGGGACAACGCGTCGACGTCGAGCTCGTGGCAGAGGAGACCCGGCTTGCCACAGGAGCGGTCGCCGCTCAAGAGTCTGGCCGTGAATGAAGTCGCCATTGGCCATGGCGTCGAGGAGTGGGCAGTCTCGTTTTAGAGGCGGTCGCGAGCAAGTTGCGACGAGCGGCAGCAGCGAGCCGCGCATCGATGTCGGCGCTGCGCATTTCTCCAGGTTAAACCCTGTACCTGCGGACTCAGGCCCGGTGTTGGCGTGGCTGGCGCGTCGGCGACGTGGCCGGCGGCCTCGGCGAGACGGGAGCAGGAGAGATCCGGTCCGAGTGGGATACTGGCGACATGACGCAGGCGCTCGGCGATCCCAGCTCCCTTCTCGATCAACTCCGTGACGCCCTCTCGACGGCCGACTTCGACGCCTTCGGATCTCTCCTCGCTGACGATGTTCGTTGGGGGCCGCCGGACGTACCCGCCCCGCCCTGCCGGAGACGGGAACATGTGCTCGCCTGGTACAGGCGGGCACATGACGCCGGCGCCAGCGCCGAGGTCACCGAGACCCTGGTCGTCGACGACCAGATCGTCGTCGGACTGCGCGTGCGGGGCCTTCCCGGTGCCACGCCGAGCGAGGGAGAGGTCGAGCGGTGGCAGGTATTCACCGTACGAGACGGTCAGATCGCAGACATCGTGGGTTTCCCCGACCGGCGAGAGGCACTGGACCGCGCCAGAGGAGCACCGTCCGCTGAGCCGGAAGCGCCGCGGTGGGCGTCGCCACACAGCACGCTCGTTGACGGCGAGACCGAGCTCCGCCTTCCGGAACCAAGCGACGCGGTCGTCCTGCACGAATATGCCATGCAGGCCGGCGGCCTTGAAGGCGTCTGGCTCCCTCTGGCGGAGGGCGCCGACCTCGACGAGTGCGCCGATACCGTCGCTGACTGGCTCGCCGGGTGGCAAGGGCGACCGAGCTTCCAGGGAGCCGCCTTTGCGATCGTTGTAGCCGAGAGCGATCGCATCATCGGTCAGGTCGGCCTCGGAGACCGGGAGGACGGAGTAGTCGAGCTGGTCTATGGGGTTGCGCCCGACCAACGTGGACGTGGACACGCCTCACGGGCCACACGGCTCGTGGCCCGCTGGTTGGTCGACGAGGGCCTCGCCCGTGAGGTCGAGCTCCGCATTGACGCGGACGCCATCGCGAGTCAACACGTCGCCCGTAATGCCGGCTTTGCACAGGTCGGTACAGTTCCGCAATTCGTGCCTGGCACGGGCGAGAGTTTCGAGGACCTCCGCTACGTCTGGCAGGGTGAGCAATAGCCCAGGACCATACCTTCCGCCCTCAGCGGCGCGCCCCGCGCTCGCCGTCTTCACTTGAACCGGCGTTGTCGACGATCTCGACGAGACCGGAGAACTCTCGACGATCGAATCGGCGCGAGTTAGGGTCCCATACGGGCCGTAACTCGCGCTGGAACGCTACGGCCACGGGGGGCCCCATGGACGCACCCCCGGCCGCCATCGCCGCCACAACACCGAATATTGCTGCTTGACCTCCCAGCGAGCCCGCCGCATGATGTGGTGAGACGCTCCTTGACGGGGCCGTCTGCTTCATGGTGTCGACGAGAGGGGTGCGAGGATGCAGGTACCGCCACCGTTCGAGTACCAGAGAGCCGGGACCGTCGACGAAGCGATCGCCCTGCTCGACAGGCATGGGCCGGAGGCCAGGCTACTGGCGGGAGGCCACAGCCTGCTGCCGATGATGAAGCTCCGCCTGGCAAGGCCGGAGACTCTCATCGACATCAACGGTCTGTCCGAGCTCGACTACATCCGACGTGACGGGGACGAGATCGCGATCGGTGCAATGACCAGGCATGCTTCGGTGCTGGCCTCGGCGCTGCTCGCCGAGCACTACCACATCTTCGTCGAGGCCGAGCGGGTCATCGCCGATCCCCTGGTGCGCAATCGCGGCACCGTCGGCGGGTCGATCTGCCACGCCGATCCGTCCGAGGACCTGTCCGCCGTGTTCGCCGCGCTGCGGGGGAACGCCGTGATCCGCTCGGCCCGAGGATCGCGCACCGTCGCGCTGCGAGACTTCCACGTCGGACCGTACGAGACGGTGGTCGGTGCGGGTGAGATGCTGACCGAGGTGCGCGTCCCGATCCGAACACGCACCGGTAGCGCCTTCGAGAAAGTGGAGCGGCGGGCAGGCGACTGGTCGATCGCCGCGGCGGGAGCCTTCGTCCAACTCGACGGCGACATGGTCGCCGACGTTGGCATCGGCATCACGGCCGTCGGGGCGGAGCAGTTCACCTGCGTCGAGGCGGAGGAGGCCCTGCGGGGCAGAGCGGCCTCGGACGAGGCTGTCGCAGCAGCAGCCTCGAGCTGCGCCGCAGGATGCCGGCCCTCGGCCGACCAGCGCGGTCCGGAGGACTACAAGCGCCACCTCGTCGGAGTGCTCGTCGCTCGGGTACTACACCGATCGATCGCCAGCGCAAGAGGAGGAGTCGCCTGATGCGCGTCACAGTGACGGTGAACGGGGCAGAGACCCACGCCGAGATCGAGGGCCGGCTGCTCCTGATCCACTACCTGCGGGACAACCTCGGGCTGACCGGCTCCCATTGGGGGTGTGACACCTCGAACTGCGGAGCTTGCACCGTCTGGCTCGACGGCGTGCCGGTGAAGAGCTGTACCACGCTCGCCGCCATGGCCGACGGCCACGAGGTCCGTACAGTCGAGGGCCTGGAGGTCGACGGGGTCCTCGATCCTCTCCAGCAGGGGTTCATGGAGGAGCACGGGTTGCAGTGCGGTTTCTGCACGCCGGGGATGCTGATGACGATCCGAGCGCTGCTCGACCGCGACCCGAACCCTGACGAAGCCACTATCCGCGAGGCCATCAGCGGGAACCTCTGCCGTTGCACCGGCTACGAGAACATCGTCCGCGCCACGCGCTGGGCCGCCGCTCACGAGGCGGCCGCCCGCACGGCCCACCAGGAAGAGGCACTGGTATGACGACCACCGAGACACCCACCGCCGATGTATCGCGCAGCTCTGCCGGCAACCCGCTCGGCTTCGGGCGGATGCTGCGGAAGGAGGACGCTCGTTTCCTCCGAGGACAAGGGCTTTACGTCGACGACGTGCGCCTGCCGGGCATGCTCCACAGTGCCATCCTGCGCAGTCCCTACGCGCACGCCCGGCTGGTGTCGATCGACACCAGTGCCGCCGAGGCGCACCCCAAGGTGAAGGCGGTGATCACCGGCAAGACCCTCGAAGGGCTGAAGCTCGCCTGGATGCCCACGCTGTCGGGCGACGTGACCGCCGTCCTCGCCACCGACAAGGTTCGCTTCCAGGGTCAGGAGGTCGCCTACGTCGTCGCCGAGGACGAGTACTCCGCCAGAGACGCGCTCGAGCTTATCGAGGTCGAGTACGAGCCGCTCCCCGCTGTCGTCGACGCCAAGCACGCGCTCGACCCGGATGCTCCCGTCATCCGCGACGACCTCGAAGGTCGCACCGACAACCACATCTACGACTGGGAAACGGGCGACGCCGCCGCCTGCGACGAGGTCTTCGCCAACGCCGAAGTCGTGGTCAAAGAGGACATCATCTATCCCCGCGTCCACCCGGCACCGATGGAGACTTGCGGGTCCGTCGCCCATATGGACAAGGTGACGGGAAAGCTCACGGTCTGGACCACCACCCAGGCGCCGCACGCCCACCGCACCGTCTACGCCCTGGTGGCGGGACTGCCCGAGCACAAGATCCAGATCATCTCGCCTGACATCGGGGGCGGTTTCGGCAACAAGGTGGGCATCTACCCCGGCTACGTGCTCTCGATCGTCGGTTCGATCGTCACGGGCGCGCCCGTCAAGTGGATGGAGGACCGGTCGGAGAACCTCATGTCCACGTCCTTCGCCCGCGACTACCACATGCACGGCGAGATCGCCGCGACCCGGGAAGGAAAGATTCTCGGCCTACGGGTGCACGTCCTCGCCGACCACGGCGCCTTTAACGGGGTCGCTCAGCCCACCAAGTTCCCCGCCGGTTTCTTCCACATCTTCACCGGCTCGTACGACTACCCCACCGCCCACTGCAAAGTCACGGCCGTCTACACCAACAAAGCGCTCGGTGGTGTCGCCTACGCCTGCTCCTTCCGCATCACCGAGGCGGTCTACTTCGTCGAGCGGATGATCGACTGCCTGGCGTTCGACCTGAAGATGGATCCCGCCGAGCTGCGGATGAAGAACCTGTTGCGACCCGAGCAGTTCCCATACCTGTCCCCCACCGGCTGGGAGTACGACTCGGGCAACTACCCGGCCGCCCTCGAGGAGGCGATGCGGATCGCCGGCTACGAGGAGCTGCGGGCGGAGCAGGCCGCCCGGCGTGCCGCGGCCGCCGAGCCCGGCGCAGACCCTTCGGCGCC
>JASHRK010000066.1 GCA_030037405.1 Acidimicrobiales bacterium
AGTTCCATCCACCCGGGCAGGCCTTCTACCCGAACGACCCTGTCGCCTACCCGCTCTACGAGCTGATCGCCGAGCACCGGCTGCCGGCGCTCTTCCACACAGGCCAGGCCGGCGCTGGGGCGCGGACTCGGGGCGGGGGTGGCATCCGTCTCAAGTACGGCAACCCGATGTTCATCGACGACGTCGCTGTCGACTTCCCCGACATGCCTATCGTGCTCGCGCACCCGTCTTTCCCTTGGCAGGACGAGGCCCTCTCCGTTGCCATCCACAAGCCGTCGGTGTTCATAGACCTGTCGGGATGGTCACCGAAGTACTTCCAACCCCAGCTGATTCATCACGCCAACACGATCCTGCGAGACAAGATGCTCTTCGGGTCGGACTTTCCCCTCATCACGCCCGACCGATGGATGGCCGACTTCGAGAAGGTCGACTTCAGAGCCGAGGTGCGGCCGCTCATCATGAAGGAGAACGCCGTGCGGCTCCTGGGGCTCGGCCCGGGTTAGGGGTGGTTAGGGGTGGGCGCCGCAAGGCGGCGCCTGAGGAGGGTGGCGCCTGAGGAGGGTGGCGCCGCAAGGCGGCGCCAACTGCTCCCTTCCCTTCTCGCTTTCTCGAGTGTCAGGCGAACTGTGGACTTGGGAACGCGCATGTGCGTACTCACGTCCACAAAACGAGGTGTCGTCCTGCATCACGCCTCCCGGCCGCTCCCGGCCGCCCCCGGGCCCCCCGACCACAACACGTGGACATTCCACCGCGCATGCGCGTACTCACGTCCACAAAACGGTTCCCCGCCCGGCACGGTCCCGCTCGGGCCGGCACCGTCCCGCTCGGGCCGACACGGTCCCGCTCGGGCCGGCACGGGCCCGCCCAGCCGGCCCGGCCCGGCCCAGACCCGGATCAGCGACTCCCCGGCCGCCCCTCCCCACCGACCAGCGGCTTGAAGGCCTGCTCCATGAGGGCGCCGACCGAGCCGACGTCGAAGGGACCTCTCGAGACGATCTGGTTGATGACCTGTGGCCGGTTGTACAGGCCGATGCGGTATCCCCCCGTCGCCACGACCTGGCCGTTCAGCCAGTCCGATGCCTCGCTCGCGATGTAGACGACGGCAGGGACGACGTTGTCGGGCGAGCGCTCGTCCGCCTCTGAGCCTGCTCGCCGGCGCTCGTCTGGGATGGACTCGCTCATCCTCGTGAAAGCGAGCGGTGAGATGGCGTTCGCCGTCACGCCATAGCGGCCGAGAGCGTTGGCGCACGAGTAGGTAAGCCCGACGATACCGAGCTTCGCGGCGGCGTAGTTGGGCTGCCCCGGGGCACCGTGCAGGCCCGAGACCGAGGTGAAGTTGATGATCCTGTGGTGGGCCTCGGGGTCGCGCAGCTCGCGCCAGTAGGCGGCGGCGTGCTTGCAGATGTTGAAAGTGCCGCGCAGGTGCACCCTCACGACGGCGTCCCAGTCCTCGGCTGCCATGTTGAAGATCATCCGGTCGCGCAGGATGCCGGCGACGTTGACCACGACGTCGAGCTTGCCGTAGGCGCCGACGGCGGAGCGCACGAGAGCCTCGGCCGCCTCGTGGTCGCCGACGTCCCCGCTGTTGGCGATGGCCTTTCCGCCAGAGGCCGTGATCTCTCGGGCGACCTCCTCGGCGGGTCCGGCGTTGGGTTCGGTGCCGTCGAGGGCAACGCCGAGGTCGGCCACCACGACGGAAGCCCCCTCCCCGGCAAAACGCTTCGCCACGGAAGCACCTATCCCGCGCCCAGCTCCCGTTACGATCGCGACTCGACCGTCAAGTATGCCCACTCTGACCCCTTCCTAGGAAGCTGTTCTCGCCGAGCACTTGGGGCGTCGCCAGGCATCGCCCCGGAGCTCACCCAGCGGGATAGCCGTCGGTTGATGTCATGGTAGCGACACCGCGCCGGCCGGTCCCCCTTCCTTCGCAGCGACAGGCGGAGTCGGCTCACGCGGGTCGGCTCGGCTCACTCCAAATGGGGTCGGCTCACTCAGAGGTCGAGTCGGCAAGGCGTATTGCCTCGGCGAGGACGGCGACCCCGTCGCCGATCTGCTCGAGGTCGGTCCACTCCTCGGGGCAATGGCTCCTGCCGTCGCGGGAGGGGACGAAGATCATTCCCATCGGCGAGAGCCGCGCCATTTGCGCGGCGTCGTGCCCGGCGCCGCTCGGGAGGGCGAGAGTGTCCAAGCTGCAGACGGCAGCGGCTCGGCCGAAGACGTCCATCACCCAGTCCGTGGCGAGCACGGGCTCCTCATGCGAGACCCGCCTGAGCGAGCTCCCCATCCTCCGGCGCTCGCCGATGGCGGCGACCTCGGCCTCGATGCGCCGGTCGAACTCGGCGAGCCAGCCGTCGTCGGGACTTCGTGACTCGGCCCAGAGCTCGGACTCCGCCGGGACGACGTTGTTGGCGCCGGGGCGGACCTCCAGGCGTCCCGCTGTCGCCACGCCGCCGGCGTCGGGGCTCCCGGCCACGGCGACTCCTCCTCCAGCCTCCCCAGCGGCGGCGAGGCGCTCGATGGCGAGAGCTGCCTCGGCGGCGGCGAGGAGGGCGTCACGCCGAAGCGCCATCGGTGTCGTCCCGGCGTGATCGGCCTGGCCCTCGAACCCGGCGAGGAACCGATGGATCCCGACGATGCCGGTCACCACGCCGATAGGTATGCCCGCCTGCTCGAGGAGCGGGCCCTGCTCGATGTGCAGCTCCAAGAAACAATGCATCTTCCCGGCCGCCCACCTCGCCTCGCTCACGGCCGCCGGGTCTCCCCCTGCCGCCTCGAGGTCCTCACCGAGGGTGTGGCCCTCCGGCCCGACGAGGGCGAGGTGCTCCGGCTCGAGCGTCCCGGCCACGGCACGGCTCCCGACGCAGCTCAGCCCGTAGAGGTTCGGCTCCTCGCCGAGGAAGTCGACGACGACGAGGTCGTGAGCGAGCTCGACCCGGGCCTCGGCGAGCCGGCGGACCGCCTCGACCGCTCCGAGCACCCCGATGATGCCGTCGAAACGGCCACCTCCCATGACGGTGTCGGTGTGGGACCCCGTGACGATCGCGGGCGCGAGTCGTCCGGTGCCCCGCACCCTCCCGATGATGTTGGCGGCGGCGTCGGTCTCGACCTCCATACCCGCCTCCCGCATCCGCTCGGCGACGAAGGCTCGCCCTTCCCGGTCGATCGCAGAGAACACGGGCCGTGTCCACCCCGGGGCCTTCGGGTCCCGGAAGGTGGCGAGGGTCTCGAGATCGCTGGAGAGGCGCCCGAGATCGGGTGTGAGCGACTCGCTCATGACGCGCTGCCCGACCCGGCGCCGCCGGCACCTGCGCCGCCTGCACCTGCGCCGCCCGACCCGGCGCCGTACCGGACGAGCTCTACCCCCATGATCTGCTCCACCTCCTCGAGGGCGTAGCGGTCACGTGTGCTCGTCGACAGCGGAAGCAACGAACGGTCGACGACGAAGAGCGCCACCTCCTGTTTCTCGCTCATCTGGGCGATGGAGACGGGGCGGCCGTCGTCGAGAGAGAGCGTCGTGATGACGTCCGGGTAGCTGGAAAGGCGCTCGCTGCTCTGTTCCACCGTCATGTACTCGTTGAGGAACCTGACGACGCACCCGTCGACGCTGATGGCTCCGTGGTCGAAGCCCCCGGCCGTCCGGAGAGGTTCGACGAACTTGACGCCTCCTCGGGCGAGAACCCTCCCGCCCGTGGCGGCGACCGCCGCCTCGATGACGGCCTCTCCCTCCGGTGCGGCTCCTCGCATCGCCGAACCGAGCGAGAGGGCGTAGCTCACGGCTCCGAGGGCGGCGTGCTCCTTGACGAAAGACGCCTCGATCGGGTGCCGGGCGGCCGCGATGAAGCCGCCAGCTCGAACCGAGACGTCTCGCAGCACGTCCGAGGTGGCGATCACCTTTCCTCTGGCGACAACCTCGAGACCGCCGGCCACCTCTCTGTTGCCGCCGGCGACGGCCTGGACGGTCTCGTAGTCAGGGCGGCTCGCGAGGCCGAGAGCGCCGAGCTTGCCCGTCGGATGGGCGCGCACGTCGCCGGCGGCGTCGAGGACCTTGACGCCGAGGAGGGCCGACTGGATCCAGCCGTTGAGAGTCGTCGAGGACCCGTTCTGCGCGGTCATGACGGCCTTCACCGGAGCGTCGAGCTCGGCGGCGACGAGCTGCAGGGCCCGGACGTAGTCGAGTGGGCGGATCTCCCAGTTGGGAGCGGCCGGAGCGCCTATCGCCGTGACGGTGACGACGATGGCGTCGTCCTCGATCTCCTCGGGCGAGCAGAGGAGGGGCCGGCCGACGCGGGTGGCGAGCTCGCCCATCATCGTCCCGTGCTCGACCCATCCGCCGCCGCCGCACGCCAGCACCGAGCCCCCCCAGACGGCGTCGAGGGCATCCTCCGGCGTGAGCTCTCTCATAGCCTCGCCTCGCTCCGCCGAAGGCCGAGCCCGGCCGAATCGGCGACCGAGCGTGCCTCTGCGTAACCGGCGTCTGCGTACCGGAGCACGCCGAGGCCGGTGTCTGCGTCGAGCGAGCGGGCGAGGCGCCGCGCCGCCGCCACGGTGCCGTCCGC
>JASHRK010000067.1 GCA_030037405.1 Acidimicrobiales bacterium
GCGACTGCAGCTCACAAAGGACGGGGCGCGGCGCCTTGAGGCCCTCTCGGCGCTTCACCTCGAAGAGCTGGACCGCTTGGCTCTCGACCTCCCGGGGGCTTGGGCCGGGCTCGGTCCGGTACAGCGCCCGCACGGCTTCCCGGGGGCGCCCTTGACAGACAAGGGCGACAGGACCGACAAGGGCGACAAGGGCGACAAGGGCGACAGGACCGACAAGGGCGACAAGAGCAAGAGCGCCCAGGGCGGCGTCGAGGTCGGGATCGCCCGCGTGTACGAACCTCCCGAAGCGGGCGTGACCAGTGTGCTCGTCGATCGCCTCTGGCCTCGAGGAGTCGCCAAGCACGAGGCACCTTTCGGGGAGTGGCGGAAAGACCTCGCCCCGAGCGCCGAGCTTCGCAAGTGGTACGGCCACGTGCCGGAACGCTTTGACGAGTTTGCCGCCCGTTACCGGGCGGAACTGGCAGAGAGCCCCGCCAAGGAGGCGCTCGCGGCACTGCGGGTGGAGGCACGCCACAAGAGACTGGTGCTCGTCACGGCCACTAAGGACCTCGAGCGTGCGGGTGCCGCCGTGCTTGCAGCGGTCCTCACCGGGCGATGATCGGTGCGCAGGCACGCTTTGCACAGCCGGCGGCCCTGCTCGGCTGTCCAGCGGGCCGCTACGATCCCGTCGTGATGAAGGGACACCACATCGGGGTCATCTCGGTGCCGGTGAGCGACCCGGATCGCTCGATGGCCTTTTACATCGACAAGCTGGGCTTCGAGCTCGTCATGGACAACCGCTTCGGTCCCGGTCTGCGCTGGGTCATGCTGCGGCCGCCGGGCGGTGAGACCGCCATCACCCTTGCCACCTGGTTCGAGACGATGCCCCCGGGATCCCTCAACGGCACGGTCCTGTCTGTCACCGACATCGAGATCGCGGCGGCCGAGCTTCGTGCCAACGGAGCTCTCGGGGAGGACGAGGAGATCGAGACCGCTCCATGGGGGCGCTCGGTCACGGTGGAAGACCCGGACGGCAACGCCTGGGTCGTGCAGCAGAACAGTCCCCTGCCACCCGACTTCGACAGCACCCCGCCGGGTGACGGGCGGCCCGGGGAATAGCCTCCGGCTGCGCTCACTCGCTCGGCTGCGAGTCCGCCCACCACGAGACCTCGTCCACCACGTCGCCATCGACCCAGAGCTGGACCCCGATCCCGGCGCTCATCTGGTCGAACCCGGGTGCCGCAAAACAAAGGAGCGAGGTACGACGTCCCGGGCGCGACGACGGGAGGTCCATCCGAAGCTCGAGGATGTCGTCGACAACCTCGGCCACGAGTCTCTCGCAGTTCGACTCGTCCACGACGACGAGACGACGGGCCCGTATCTCGTCGACTGCCTCCAGGCCGCCTGAACCTCGTTCCTCCGGAGTGGTCACCGTCCCGACCTCCTACTCAGGGCGCTCTCTTGCGAGCTGCGCACCGGGCGATCTCTCGTGTTCGGGCCGTTCGACCGAGTTTGCCGGAGTCGTCCGCCGCCCCCTTGCCGGTGGGCTCGGCAGCGGCAGAGGTGAGGCGATCTCCGCAAAGACGATCGTAGAGATGGGCTGTGTCATCGCTCGGAGCGGGCGAAGAGCACCGGTGCCGGTAGGAGGGGACTCTGTGGCGCGCCGGCGAAAAGGTCAGTCGTCCGAGGCGAGAAGCTCGAGAGGGCGCATGCCGAGCCGATCGGCGATCCGCTCGACTGACCTGAGTGTGAGATTGCGTTCACCGCGTTCGATTCCGCCCATGTATGTCCTGTGGACGCCAAGGACCCTCGCGAACTCTTCCTGGCTCAGCCCACGCTCCTGACGCTCACGACGCAGTTGCCGCCCCAAGACTCGCTGCAGGTCGCCTTCCACGGCGACACCGTCGCATCGCTGCTACGTAAGAGTCTACATACTTTTGAGTAGCGCAATCCCGAGCTGGTGTCGCCACGACTGGCGGCTGAGAGCATCATTGAGAAGCGTGAGGCGAGACGGCACCCTCCGTCGGGCTGTGAGGCTCGCGCTCGTGCGAGCGGGAGCCTGATGCCGCAGCGCCGCCGCTGGGAGAGCACTCCCCGCGAGAGCGTGACGGCCGAGTGCGAGAGGAGAGGCACCGCCGAGGTCGTCGCCCGCTGCGCGCCGGCGGCGCAGCGCGCCGGCGGGGCTATCGGGCAGAGCTACCCAGCGCGCTCGAGGAGGACGGAGATCCCTTGCCCGACGCCGATGCACATCGTCGCGAGCGCTCGCCGGCCGTCACGCCGCTCGAGCTCGCGGGCCGCGGTGAGAACGAGACGGGCTCCGCTCATGCCGAGGGGGTGGCCGAGAGCGATGGCTCCGCCGTTGGCGTTGACGTGGTCGGCGTCGTCGGGAAGGCCGAGGTCGCGAAGGACGGCAAGAGCCTGGGCGGCGAAGGCTTCGTTCAGCTCGACGACATCGACGTCGGCGATTCCGAGGGAGAGGCGCCCAAGGAGCTTGCGCGTCGCCGGGACGGGACCGAGGCCCATGAGGCGGGGAGCGACACCGGCCGTGGCGGCGCCGACGATCTCGGCCAGAGGCGCGATGCCGTAGTCCTGCACGGCCTGCTCCGAGGCGACGAGAAGGGCGGCGGCACCGTCGTTGACGCCCGACGAGTTGCCGGCGGTGACGGAGCCACCCTCCCGAAACGCAGGTCTCAGCCGAGAAAGCTGTGCGAGGTCGGTCTGGCGTGGATGCTCGTCGCTCTCGACGGCAAGCGCGTCCTGTCTCGGTCTTTCGACCGTGACGGGGACGATCTCGGCGTCGAAGTAACCGTCCGCCTTCGCCTTGGCGTACCGCTGTTGAGACCTGAGGGCGAAGAGATCCTGGTCCTGGCGTGAGACGTCCCGCTCGGCGGCAACGTTCTCGGCCGTCTCCCCCATCGATTCGGTGCCGTAGAGCTTCTCCATCGCCGGGTTCACGAAACGCCACCCGATCGTCGTGTCGTAGAGCGTCGCCGAGCGACTGAACGCCGTCTCGGCCTTCCCCATCACGAGAGGCGCCCTGCTCATGCTCTCGACTCCACCGGCGATGACGAGGTCGGCTTCTCCCGTCCGCACTGCTCGGGAGGCGATGGCCACCGCCTCGGCCCCGGAGCCACAAAGGCGGTTGACCGTCGCTCCGGGGACTGACTCCGGCAAGCCCGCCAAGAGAAGGGCCATGCGGGCGACATTCCGGTTGTCCTCCCCCGCCTGGTTGGCACAGCCGAGAACGACGTCGTCCAGCCTCGACCAGTCGACCGACGGCAGCGAAGCGACGAGGGCGCGAAGAGCTTCAGCGGCGAGATCGTCCGTTCTTACCGAAGACAAGGCCCCGCCATAACGCCCGATAGGGGTGCGCAGGCCGCCGACCAGGAGCGCCTTTCTCATATCGCTGCTAACGCCTCGGCGATCGGTTCGAGGACGGCGGGCGTGTGGGGCGGGCGAAGCTGCACGATCGCGAGCTCGCAACCCGCGGCGGCAAGCTCCGCAGCCGTAGCAGCGGTGCCCTTCGGGTCCCCCTCGAAGCGGACGTGGCTCGAGATCATGATCTCGGCCTGATCGCGGCCGAGCTCTGCGCAGTGGGCGTGGAGGACGGAGCGCAAGCGGGAGAACTCCTCGACGCTCCCGCCGACGAAGTTCCAGTGCTGGGCGAAACGGGCGGCTGTTCTGAGCGTGCGTCGTTCCCCACTCCCGCCGATGCAGATCGGCGGATGGGGCTTTTGCACAGGCTTCGGCTCGCAGCGAGCTTCCGTCAGCTGGAAGTAACGCCCGGAGAACGTGGTCGTCTCATCGGATAGAAGTCGGACGAGGACCTCGCAGGCCTCCTCGAAACGATCACTCCGCTCCTTGGGCAACCCGAGGGCGATCCCGTAGGCGCCCGACTCTTCGTGGTTCCAGCCTGCGCCGATGCCGATCTCGAGGCGCCCGCCGGAGACGATGTCGAGCGTCGCCGCCATGTTCGCCAGCACGGCCGGGTGACGATGGTGGATACCAGTGACGAGGGTGCCGAGGCGGACTCGTCGCGTCGCCTGGGCGAGGGCTGCCAAAGTCACCCAGCCCTCCAGGCAGGGGCCCGTCGAGTCCGAGTAGATGGGGTAGAAGTGGTCGAAGGTCCAGCCCGACTCGAAGATCTCGATGTCGTCGGCCGCCCTCCAGACTTCGAGCATGTCCTTCCAGGTCGTGTGCTGGGGTGCCGTCTTGAATCCGAATCTCATGGACAGAACGTAATCCGTCCGCCTTCCTCGGTTCAGATCTCGTCGTCTGGGCGGGACGGCGCGCTCTACCGGGACTCGCGGGCGCTCGGATGACCCTGCCGGCCTAGGGTTGATAGGCCGGAGTGGTTGAGATTGTCGCCCCGAGGGGACCACAATCTCAACCACTCCACCCGATCTCGACCACCCATCCAGGCGCTCCAAGGAGCAGGCGATGAAGGACGCTCTAGTCAAGAGGCAATGCCACGACCAGGCCGGCAACCAGGCCAGGAGCAACGCCGGCAGCCAGGCCACTAGCAACGCCCCCGCCCGGGCCCACCGCCGGGCCCGCCGGCACTGGCCGACCCCCGTCCTCGCGGCCGCCGCCCTCGCCCTCGCCCTTGCCGCCTGCTCCAGCTCGCCCAGCAGCTCCCCGAGCGCCAAGGGCAAGCCCAAGGTCGGCGGCACCGCCACCTTCGCCATGCAGCCGACGGACGAGTTCAGCTGGATGCTGCCGCTCGAGAACGACGCCAACGAGGAGCCCTGGGAGCTGAGCACCGAC